>CAJXVQ010000388.1 GCA_913060685.1 uncultured Verrucomicrobiales bacterium | reverse complement strand
TCTACACAGAGTAGATCGTCGGCAGCGTCAGATGTGTATAAGAGACAGGCCCATTGCCATTGCGGGTGTTCCATTGCTGGATGTCCTATTGGCGGTCTGGCGTCGTAGTGCCCGGAATCATCTCAAAAAAACGAATGGGGAAAAAAAAGAAGGAGGAATTTTTGCGGCGGACAAGGATCACCTCCACCACCGTCTCCTCGATTTGGGGTTGACCCAGCGGCGGGTGGCATTTCTCCTGCAGGGGCTGGCTGTCATACTTGCCGCTCTGTGCTTCGTGCCGATCATGATGGGAGGCGAGGGATTGGTGATCGCCCTGTGCGGGCTTGTTATTCTGGGGCTCTTTGGCCTTCGTCACATCGCCCGGGTGGAACTCCTGCAAACCGGTTCGCTCATGCATCTGTCCGTGAAACGCCGCAAAGGGCGGGCCGCAGTGAGAATGCTTCATTACTCCTATGACATCCTGGCACTGACGCTCGCGGGCTTTTTGGCGATGGTCATCGAGACCAACTTTGGTTCGCGAAGCGAACAAGGAGTCTGGGCGGTGAATTACCTGATTTTGTTTGTCACCTTTGAAGTGGTGGCTCTTCATACGCTAAGAATTTACCGTCGCGTCTGGAGCCGGTCCTCAATACGCGAATTTTTTATGGTGGCGATCGGACTCACGGTGGGCGCCGTAATCAGCTCAAGCGTCTGGTCTTCGACAATGAATAATGGCACGTGGTCTGACTTCCGCTGTGGATTTATCGGAGCTCAACTTGCAATTTGGTTGATCTTGATGCCACGGGCCTTCCCGGAGGTGGTGCGGGAGTTGGCTCTTGATAGCAAGCACCGGAAGCTTGCGAGATCGGAAGATGGCCGGAAGCAGATTCTGGTTTATGGAGCGGGGACAATGGGAAACCTCTTTGTTGATTACCTCAAGAACTGCGCGCCCGAAGAATTCCAGCAGTTTCACATCTCGGGTTTTCTTGACGAAAACCGGAGGTTGAGAAAGCGAACGCTCCAAGGTTTCCAGATTCTTGGGGGATTGAATCAACTTGAGGATCTGAAGGAGAAATACCCCATTCACGGAATTTTGGTCGCCATCAATGATATGCCGGAAGAGTGCATGACCAGGGTCTTTGAGGCGGCGGCAAAATCAGATCTGAAGGTCTATCGATGGCAGGCAGACGTGATGCCACGGGAAGTTGCTTTTGATGAGGCCTCGTGATTGTTTCAGCCACCCGCAGTGTCCCCTGAATCGTTAAAATAAGTGGTGGTTGGTTAGCCGCATCCGTCCTGCCTAGCCTTGTAGTGTCAGGCTGGTGTGTGGGAGTTAAAACCTACCACCTACCCGATTGGGCATTGTCGTTCTAGTCGCAGCCACCTCCATCACAGCCACCGCTGTCATTGGAATCGTATCCATCATCACCCCAGCCTCCGCCAGAACCTCCCGAGGATGAGCCGCCTAACGATTGTAAACCTCCAAGAACCTCATTGTCATAATCGTGAAATCGGTTCCACGAGGAGTCATAACCAACGGCACTTGCGCTTCCAAACATGGAGCTGCCCAAAATGAAACGCAATTCTCTGGCAGTCTGTGATGCCCCAACCCGACTCAGAAATCCGTTGTAAACTTCCTCATCTGTATACATCGCGTAAGCATATTCGCGCTGTTTTCCACTCAGTCCGACGATGCAAATCGCTTCTTCAAGTTCGGCTGCGGAGTAAAGGTCCTTCGCTCCATGCTGCTCCTTCAAGGTGAGCGACACTTTCTTTGCGATCTGCTTGAATCGCCACTTTTGGATACGAGCTAACATTTTAGGGTTACGTCAAAGGTCAGCCACCCGCTACCGGGCAGGCCTCTCCGATTTTGATTTAGGTTTCGAATCATTCTCCGGCTTTGACTCCGGAGCGGTTGCGGGGTGATTAGCGCCGTCTTCGGCTTGTCGATTCCCGCCGCCATCAAGTTGAGCTTTCGCAATGATTTTTAGCATGGAAAGGTTTAGCCAAACCACGCTGCCAAGTTCCTGCTCAGCGTTATGGCCCTTTATGAATTCGAGCTTTAATCCAGTTTCTATTTAGACTTTCCAGCACCGTAAATGTCATCGTTCTTTACCTATAAACGGATTTATCTATGAAGCGCGTTTATAAATACACGTAAAATTTATAATAAAGGGGGCTTGGTGTGCGCTAACTATTTCGATCTCGGTATATTACGAAACCGATGGCTGCCCGGACAGCCGCAGCTGCGATGATTGTGTCCTGGCAAAAATGGCTCGTGTGAAAGCATTCGATTCCATCGACATCGTATCCTACGTAGAACTCCCTGAGCTCCGCTTGATCCCATTCGCAGCGAGCTGCTTTTGGGAAATCATTGAGTTCTGCACAGAGTTGCTGAATTTGAGCATCGGCACCCTGCGCATCCCTGGTTGCAGGGCAGACAATTAGCTTCAATTGAGAGGATTCCTTATATCGCATTCTCGTAATTGTGGTGTCTCCCGAATCATCGCCCAGCACTTCTCCGTTTGGGGCAAAGGAACTCGATTGAATCTTGCCGGGCAGAAATGCGGCGACAAGAGATTCTGTCGATGATCGTGTTTCGATAACGATTTCGACTGAGTGATAGTGTGCAATCATTTCAATGATGGAGCCAAAGCTATCGCGTAGGCTGCGGCCCTGCAACCAACGAAGTCCGAGAGACCCTCGCGGAGAAAGGACGGCGATGTGCCTGTTTGCCTACCGCATCGTCCCCTTCATGGTTCTGAGTGAGAGCATACGAAGGGTGGACGGTGGTGTGTTGGGGCGGTGGTTGGAACCTACCGTCTACCCAATCAGGGCTTTTGCTGCCGGTGTGGCGGTAGCTTTGAAGGATGTTCCATAGGTAAGGCATTCTGCATCCAGGCGGTCTTCACTTTGGTCGAACTCGCAGTGGTGGCAGCCCCCACATCGCAAGTCATTTTAAGCGTCTGGAATGGGGGTTTCAAGAAATTCGAGGAATTCAGATTTATCGATTCCCCCGACACGCCAATGCAAGGCCTTCCCTTGTGGATCGGTAATGATCGTGACCGGTGCACCACCGACCTTGTAACGAGCCAGGACCGCGGCATTCTCGGGGTTGTCCACGTCAATTGCCACCGGAATGAATTGCGAGTTGGCCAGAGTTTTCACCTCATCATCCGCCCAAACTTGACGTTTCATAATCCTGCAGGGAGAACACCACTCGCCGGTAAAGTATAGGATCATCGGCTTACCTGAATCGGCTGCCTGTTGCTGGCCCGAACTGTAGTCTTCAGCCCAAGCGATGTCATTGCCAGGTGCATAAAAGCAGTAGAATGCGTAGGCAAGTGAGATCGCAAGGAATGTCAGCCAGAAGCATCGCCAGAAACGGGGAACTTTTTTTTGATCCGGAGGTGTCTCGGCGTCAGCGGACGTTGGTGATTGAGGTCGCAATTTATTCATCAGTGAGTGGTGCTCGTTTTGGTTGCCGGATCACGTTTCGTTCGTCGCGTCGAACTCCGGTGAGAATGAGTAGACGTATTCAAGGCAGGGTGAACCCTGAAACAACGTGTCCACGATTTTGATACGCTGCATCCGGAGACGCTCCAGCAAGCGAATGGAAGGCGTGTTTCTGGCATCGGTAATCGCGACGATGCGAGCGATGGTAGTTTGCTCAAAGAGAAGTTGGATACAAAGAGAAACGGCTTCATATCCCAGGCCCGCCCCCTGGGACTCTGTGCAAAGGGTGAATCCGATTTCGGCCTCATCTCCGCTCTCCGAAAGGCAGACCCCAATGTCACCAATCAGCTGATCGCTCCTTCGGTCGGCAACTCCGATCTGGCACCAGGTCTTCGGTTCAAAGAGATCCACGCGGTTCATCGTCTCCAAAAATCGGGCTGCGGCATTCTCCGGCTGCGGAGACCAACCCTGGTAACGGCCAACATTGAGGTCATGCCGGTAGGCTTGAAAATACTCAAGATCCTCGAGCTTCAGTCGTCGAAGGGTGATGCGTTTCCCGGTTCGGGGCAGGGGGTCCGGCTGGCTCATATTTCGGTAGAGATCATAGCGCACCAAACGCCTGATGGAAGCCGCGCTTTGACTGTGGGTTAAGTAGGGCGATCTCGATAGGGAAATAAGAGAACGACAAAGTTTGCGGCGCCGGCTGTTAGCGGGGAATTCAATCAGCCTCCTCGATTCGCTATGGGTTTGGATTGGCTCCCCAGCCGTCGAATTCACAGTCTGACTTGTGTCCAAGGTCGCACATCCGCCCCGTCCATCCCACGACGGATTCGTTGCTCATTCTCATCGGGATGGTCCAACCCGTGATCAAAAATTGATCGGGAGCTTCCGCAGCTATGTCATGACCTCCTTCGTATCCAAGCTTGGCAAGTTCCTTCACAAGAGATTTAGCCTTCTTCTTGTCGTTCGTGTAGAAGAAGTATTTCAGCTTGAGCTCCGATTCATCCGTGACGTCGTGGCCGCGCAATTTGTCCAAGGTCTGCGGTGTCATCGCGATCTGCTTGGCCCGGTTCTGGACGTAATCCGCTTCCGAGATGAACATCGGCTGTTCTTCTGCCTTAGGATCTTCCTTTGGACCGCTGGGAGAATTATCGGAGGGCTTGTTGCATCCGGAGAGTGTGGCGATGAAGCCCATAACGATGATCTGTTGGAAGCGGCGCATCATTTTATGGGCGGACAGTTTTGTGATCCGAGGGGTCTGCCTTTCACCTTGTCCTACGACCGACTGACCATCTCAAGCTGAAAGGTTGATTCAAAGAGGGAGGCAATCAAGGTCAAAGCGTCGAGATGTTCCGCTCAGCCTTTCGGTGTCTGGCCGGCGGTTTGTGGGTGTGAGGGTAGGTGAGCTTTTGAAGACAGACCCCAGGCGAGCGATGGCGATTGTGAAGTCAGGGAATTTGCCCGGAAGGGGACTCCAGCGAATTGTAAGATAGGATAAATTACAGCAAGTCGCCCGGTGGGTGAAGGTGTTACCGATCATTGAGAGGGGAGTTGGAGTAGGTGTGGGGAGTTTTAGGGAGTGTGAGTGGGGCATTTCTGCCAGATTGGGCTTCTCGATCGTTCCCGGATCATTTAACCAAGGGGACATAACCAAGGGGACATTTTTAAACATCAAATCCAACTATGAAGAAATTACTCATCACGATCGCAGCGACTCTGAATGTCCTGCCGGTGCTTGCTCACGAGGGAGCTGACCACACTCATGCGGCTCCTGTGGCCGATCAGAAGCTTCCCTATGCCGTCAGTGCCTGGGGCGAGCTGAAGTTTAGAGATGCCACGGAATACACTCTCCCGGACGATGCGGCGCTCGCAGGTTACTTGAAGAAAAACCATGGGGGCAGTGATGTTGATCCGGTGACGGGTGCGCTTTACACCACGATTGGGGCGAAGGTCATTCGCTTTGACATCGCAGCGGGTCCCGGGGTCATTTTGAAGGACGATGAGAAATTCGGGCAAGGGAATTTCCACGGTCTGACCGTGGTGAAGGGAGGAGAGAAACCCAGCTTCTATTTCTCGGACAATTCGCGGCACCTGATTCGCCACCGGAACTATGCCGATGGGAAGAGCTTTGATTTGGTTCCCAATGCAGAGGCCATTCCTTACTTTGACAAGGCTGGGAAATTCAACCCTACCGACGTTGAAATTCATACGAAGACTGGAAATCCATGGGCTTTCGATGGTTACGGCAGTAGCCTGGTGTTCGATGTTCAGGAGCAGAAGGAGGTCTTTGGCGGGAAGAAGCAATTTAGCACTTCGCACGGTGGTTCCTTTTACAAGGACAAGCTCGTGGTGTGCAGCCGGGGTTCCGGTGAGATCTGCACCTTGAATCTCAAGGGTGAGATTGAAGAGCGATTTTCCGTTTTGAAAAAAGCGAATCCTTGCGACATCGATTTCTTTGGCGACTACGCCTTGGTGGGCTGCCTACGTGGTCCGGCTGCCAATGACGCCAAGTATCCTGGTTCCCCTTGTTACATCTATCACTGGCCCACCAAGAAGTTGGTGTCAGTGATCACTCCCAAGACTGACTTTGATCATAAGAATGGTCAGCACATTCACAATGCCGCTTGGTGGCCGCAGGTCGTTAATGGCAAAGTGACGAAGCTTTTCATCGCCTTTAGCTACTGGAATCCCGGCGACTTCAAGCTGGTTGAGGTGACTGGTCTTCCTTTGAAGTAAGCATCAATCGACCGAATATTTTCAAAAGGAGATCCCGGAAGGGGTCTCCTTTTTTTAGGCGGACGCCCCGTGCTTAGATGGCCTGCAGGAGCCAAGTTGAAAGGCAGAAGATCAGTGGCGTTGCGACGGCCAAGATGAGGCAGGTTTTGGAGGGTTGTTCTAACCCTGGGCTTGGCAGGTGGGGCACCAGGCGGTGGTGCGGGTGGCGATGGTGTCTCTTGCCAGGTCGGTTTTGCATTTGGGGCAGGTCCCGCCTTTTTTCCAACGGTGCTGGAAGAGCCAGTTTTTGGGCGGAACGTTGGCCACGTAGGTGCCGGGGGCAAAGCCATCGACGGAGGCCGTTTCGTTTTTTTCGGCGACGTGCTTGAGGGCGCCGAGGGTGACGAAGCGGATTTCTTTTCGCAGTCTGTCTCTTATACACATCTGACGCTGCCGACGATCTACTCTGTGTAGAT
>CAJXVQ010000387.1 GCA_913060685.1 uncultured Verrucomicrobiales bacterium | reverse complement strand
TTTTTTTCAAGCAGAAGACGGCATACGAGATCAGCCTCGGTCTCGTGGGCCCGGAGATGTGTATAAGAGACAGAAGCCGCAGCCCGCTCCACCCGCCAGAACCAGCGGGAGGTTGGCGTTGCCGTGACTGTGTCCGTAGGCCATGCCGCTGCCAAAGAGGGCCATCGTTGTGTCGAGCAGGGGACGACCGTTAAGATCTTTTGTTTCAGCCAGGCGGGTCAGGAAATAACCGAATTGCTCGACGGCGAAGGTGTCGCTCTGAGTCAGCTTTTCCATATGCCCGGGATCGCCGTTGTGATGGCTGAGTTCGTGGCGCGATTGCGAGATGCCCAGTTCGGGAATCGGCAGTCCCTGACCTTCCATGCCACTGCTGAAGGTGGCGACCCGTGTGGCGTCGGTTTGAAAGGTGAGCACCATCAAATCATAGATTGTCCGATAGTATTCACCCGCCTGGGTCTGTGGCACCTCGCGGTCGGTGCGTTTGCGATCCGCCTCGGAAATCGGGGGGCGCGGAACATCGAGCCAAGCGTCGGCGCGTTGTGTTCGGATCTCGGTCTCGCGCACTGCGGTAAGATATTGATCAAGTCGGCCCTTGTCCCCGGTGCCCATTTTCTTCTCAAGCGAGCGGACTTCCTCGAGGTTTGAATCAAGCACGCTTCCTTTGCGTCGAAGGGCCCGTCGTTGGGCCTTGGTACCTTTCTTTGGTTCCTCGAAAAGGGAAGCGAAAATCTCACGGCAATGGCTCATCCCGGGAAGCCGGATTCCGTCTGCCGTCCAGGCCAGCGATTCCCCTTTGTTCGCAATCTCAAGCGAATGGAAACGGGTGTGAGGTGAGGTCACTTCGGCCATCTGCTGATCGATCGAAATGGTGTTGCGATCCGTCGGGCCGAGCTGCCCACCGGTAAGCCAAATTTTTTGACAATTGTGATGGTGACCCAAGCTGCCGGGGTGGTGCAGACCGCTGATCGGGGTGACAACGTCGCGATGTTTTTCCAGCGGTTTGAGCGAGCGCGAAAAGTCAAAATCTTTACCCGGTGTCGTGATTTGGTAGTCGAGAGTGTTCACCCCGTTGGGGATGTAGATGAAGGCACTGCGCCTTGGCGCAGGGGAGGGTGTATCCCGTGCGAGCGTCATGCATTCCAAAAGCGGTAGCGCGATGAAGCTGCCCAGCCCGCGCAACGCGTGCCGCCGGTCGATCAGCCAGGATTGGGTTTGGATATTGCTCATGGAGATTCAGTGTTAGCGTTTTTGGATGAGGTCAGACAAAGCGACTCTGCGAACGATGTCTTTTAATTGGTATTCCTGCTTCTTTGCTTCGTTCACAATGGTCCGGATGTCCTCGCGATCATCGATCGTGAGGACGCGGCGCAAGGCGTAGGTGCAAAGGTGCTCGACGAAGGCATGCAGAAAGCGGTCGCGGTCATCGAGAAGCAGTTGTTTGAATTGGTCAGCGTCGGCGAAGGTTCGTCCGTCGGGCAGCGTGCCACTGGGATCGACGAGCGGATCGTCACCGGTTCCTTTGTCGACCCGCTCGTGCGTGCGCCACGCCCCAATCGCATCGAATTGGTCAAAGGCGAGACCGAGTGGATCGATGCCCCGATGACAGGCAGCGCAGTTTGCGTTCCGGGCGTGCGCCTCAATTTTTTGGCGGATTGTTGCCTTGGGACTGTCCGGTGGATTGGGCTCGATCGGATCGACATTCGCCGGTGGTGGCGGTGGGGTTTTGCCAAAGATCGCCTGGCTGACCCAAACCCCGCGGTGGACCGGACGATGCCGGGTGCCGTCCGAGGTGAGCCCTAGAACGGCACCCATCGTCAACAGTCCGCCGCGGTGGTGATCGGGATTTAATGACACGCGCTGAAAGCCGGAGGCTTTTGGTTCCGGCAGTCCATAGAATTCCGTGATGCGCGGATTGGCCATCGTCCAGTCGGAGGCGATGAAGGAGTCGAGCGGAAGGTTGTTCACGAACACTTCGCGGAAGTAATGCTCGATCTCTCCGTGCATGCTGGTCTCCAACCACACGTCGTACTTTGGGTAGAGTTTACCGTCCGGTGGAAACATCCCGAGTCGATGCAGTTGGAGCCATTGACGCGGAAAGTCGTCGATGAATCGCTCGATCTTCGGATCCGCCAGCATCCGGTCCACCTGCGCGGACAGGTCCTTTCCTTCACCAGTGAGCTTGCCATCTCGGGCGGCCTCAATCAGGGATTGATCGGGCATGGAACTCCACAGGAAGTACGATAAGCGCGAGGCAAGTTCATGATCCGTCAGCCGTTCGCGTGGTGAAATATCTCCTTCAACCAAGTAAGTGAAATGGCGCGACGTTAGCACCCCGAGCAGCGCGACATGGTAGGCCTCAAAAATATCCTCACCAGCCTCGCGCTCCGATTCGTAGGCCCGGAGGTAGGGCTGCAGCTCCTTCATCACAACGGGACGTCGCCAGGCGCGTTCCGCGAAACGCTGCAAGTGACTCGCGACTTCATCCGGAGTGGCATCGTTGGTCGGCAACAGACCCTCGCGAGTGCCGAGTTCGGCCTCGCTGACGATTGGACCTTCCCACTCGATCCAATCGAGCAGCACCGAGGAGTAGATTCCGTGGCCTTCATCATCGAACATCTTGGGTGCGGTTGGATTGAGCAGGTGGGTTTCGCTTGAGTGGGTGAACATATAAAAGGGCTGGGAGAGGGCATTGCGGTAATGCGCGCCCTTTTGCCGGTCGATGATGTCGGTCGCCACAACGTTAAAATGGAGGCTGATCGGCATTTCCAGAAACACTTCGAACTCGTAGATTTCCGCTTCATCCTCTGGCGCTAGAATATCCAATTCGATTAACCCCTCGTTAGTCTCCTCGCCCGTTTCCTTGCCGATGCGCAGGTGGGCCGTCTGTCCCTCCAAAGGACGAATTCCACTGGCTTTAATCTTGGCGCGGTAAAGGCCGCTGTGCTCCGGTCCCGATGTTCCGAACCAGTTTGGAGCAAACGCCGGTTGCACCCGGCCCGGAAAAAGGAGGGCACGCAGTGGCCGTTTGATCCCGAAGCGATCGAGGTAAGCCTGCTGCTTTTCTCCGCCCCCGTATCGGAGCTCTGCTGCTGTTTTTCGGATCTTCCGTGCTTTGATCTGCTTCTCTGGAAAGGCCCGCGCCAGTACCGTCCCGGCTGCGCGGTAGTAGCGCTCCACGTGAGAAGGGGCGAGCGAGAGTTGCGACCCGATGCGCTCGAAGCCGTGCCATCGCGGGTCCTCATTCAACTCTCCCGGCTTTGCCGGATCGTAGCGCACGCCCAACAGATCGTAGACCGTGTTTTGATACTCCTTTCGGCTCAGCCGATAGTGGGCCACCGGCGGTCGCGCCGCCATGCGTGCGGCCCGTCCTTCCCGAATCCGCGCATCGAGCTGAGCAATGACGGACGCGATCTCGCCTTCGGTCGGTTGTTCTTCCTCTTCCGGAGGCATTTCCCCTGCGTTGATTTTTTCGATGATCTCCGCCCAGAAGGAGCCATCGACACCTTTCTTAAAATCGCGAGAGAGCTGGTCGATCCGTAAATCGCCTTTCTCCTTTTTGGGACCATGGCATCGCATGCAATGCGTGCTTAAAAACGCATCAAAGGGCTCTGCCGCCGAGACCAATGGCGGGACAAGGATGGCAACGAAGATGAAATACAAGCGTATCAAAATTGTTCAACAAGGTTGAGGATGCTCTTCAGTCTAAATTGATTTTAACCCGGTGCGAGCCTGAATGATCGGGATCCTCCGTGGATATCGGTGGGAGAGGCGACTCGCCAAGGTCCATTGCGAGGTGGTCCCGAAGCCCTGGGCGAGCAGACCTGAATCGCGCTTACTTTTTGGCTCGCTCAAAGTTGCCCTTGAGAAACGGCTGAAAGCTCTTGGCGATCTTCGCGACGTAGGGATCGTATAATTTGTTCTCAGCGTGGGGGTAGGTGATCTGAAAACTAGCCCAATTCCCATCTCGGACAGAGACCTTGTTGTAGAATTCTTCTCCGTGGCGGACGCCCGAGACCACGAACCAATCTTTTTTAAGGACCTTGTAGGTGATGAATTCTCCGTAGTGTGCGACAGAGTTTTTCCAGAATTTCTCCAGGTTTCCCGATCCCAGCAGTCCACCTTCCACCTCCAGGACAAATTTCTTGCTCGCCGAGACGAATTTTCGGCCCGAGCGCTCGTCGGGAGGATGAGTTCCGGTCGAATTACCGGGAAAGGCCAAAGAGAATCCGAATCGCATGTTGGTGTAGAGGTCCCATTCTTCGGCCTTGGCCAGAGAGGAACTGATAAGAGCAAAGGCGAGGAGCAAGGCGGGACTTTTCATGGATGAGGAGTGTTGAGTAAGGGTGCATGGCGAATGATCAGTCAGTCATCCCAAGGGGCAGTCTCGTTCGCTCTCCCTCCGGTTAAAAGACTGGAATTACGAATTAGGGGCTGCATGAGGTTTTTGCCACGCTTCCTACGCAACTCCTAAGAGGCTGTCGGTGAGTCCGGCTGATTCATGAGGGGTGAATCCGTTTTTTGCCTTTCCTTAGGATGAGAATGGCGCTGGCCAGAATGAGCCCTGCCGAACCGGCGGAGAGAATATAGGTGAAGGAGCGGAAGAATTCCAGACGGGTGACGTCATTGGCGACGAGATCTTTGAACAGGAGAATCGCCACAGAGCCGGTGTAGCCGAGGGCGTCGGCAACGTAGATGGCGAAGACCGCCGTGCCAATCACGTGGGTTTTGGCGATGATCCGGTCGAACAGGATCGATCCGTAAGGGACGTAAGCGAGATAGGATCCAATACCAACGAGGATCATCCAGGAGAGGCCGCTGATTAGGCCGCGGTCGAGCAACAGGGTACTGACCCCAAGCGAGAGAGCGCCGCCTATCATCAGCACGAATGCCGCGAGCAGCCCGAAAAAATTGTCGCGGATGAGGAACAGGAGCGCGAGGGGAACGAGGATCCCGAACGCCACACAGATCTCGCTCATGGAAAAAATGCCCGGTTTCTCGCCGTAGCCCAGCTCGGTGAAAATTTCGACGCCGTAGTTGTCCCTGAAATCGCGGTAGGCGGTGAGGAAGATGTAGGCGAAGAACAGCATCACAAACGGAACCAGGAAGCGCTTGAGAAAGCTGATGCGGTGTGTTCCGTCCATGGGCTCCCGGTGGGTCCGCTCGGCTTCGTCGTCGTCGTCCGGGTCGGGGAGCTGATCGAGCAAGAAAGTCGAGATCACGAAGGGCAGGAGAAATATGAGACCTGTGGCAAACGGCATCCAGAACTCGGACACGCCGTGTTGCCCCATCAGCCATCGTCCGATGTCCTTTACGACGCCGCTCGCGAGGATAAAAGAACACGAGAGGCCCGCGAGCAGCAGCTCGGAGGTGCGGCGGCCCTCCAGATACCAGACCACCAATCCCCAGACCATTCCCAGAGGGAGACCGTTGGCAAAGAGGGCGAAAATTTTGAGCTGCGGAGGCAGCACCGCAAACAACAGTAGCGCGATCTCGGCGACGGCCACCAAGCCGATGAGCATGGAGAGTCTCCGGCCGCGTGTCATCTCCGAGCAAAACTTGATTCCCAAGTACTTGGACAAGGCATATCCGATGACCTGACTGATCACGAAGGCCGTCTTCAGTTCGACTTGTGTCCCGAGCAGCGACAGGCCCTCGAACTGGGCTGCGGAGAACGGCTTGCGGAACGCATACATGCAGAAATACGTCGAGAAGGACGTGCCAATGGCAAAAATCACCAGCACCCACCGTGGTGAGTCCGTCAGCCACTGCGTCAATCTTCCGCGTTCTGTGCCCACTACGATAGGGGCTTCCGGCCAATGACGAAAGTCGCCTGTCCGTACTGTCGGCGGAGCAATTCCCGCCCGGCGAGGAACTCGTCTATCGAGCCATCCGCGAGCATTCGTTCGATTTTGGCAATCACTTCTGCCATTTCTCCCTCCTCGACGAGGGCCCAGCTTGAGTCACCGTCGCGCCACTCCTTCCGTGTCGGCCCAAGCGGGTCGAGATAGGTTTCTCCCTGGAGCACTTCGTCCAAGGAGACCAAGCGGCCACCCGGCTTCAAACCGGCTTCGCACATGCCCTGTTCTAACAGGTCCAAGGGAATGAAGCGGTGGATGAGCCGGTTGATCGCGGTAGGGATCAGCGCGGAATACCAATAGCCTTGCCGGTACTGTTCGGCATAGCAGGTTTGAATGACCAGGGTTCCGCCCGGGGCGAGCACACGGTGGCACTCTGCAACCGCGCTCCGTGTCGCGGCAAAGTTCGCGTCGGAACCATCCTCCAAGTGGTGGACCACGTAGTTCACGACGACTCCATCGCAAGAGTCGTCTTCAATGGGCAGTTCGAGGATAGATCCCTGTTGCAAGCGCAACTGCGGATAGTCCGCCATCTTTTTCTGAGCCGTTCCCAGCATTCCCGGGTTGAGTTCCACTCCTTCGACTCGCGCCACCTTGCCGGCGAGAGCGGGCAGGTAGTTTCCGGTCCCGCATCCGGCGTCGAGAACGGTTTGCTCGCCGAGGGGGCGGGACCCGCAGGACAAGGCTCCGAAGATTAACTCCAGACCGACCGGCTGCCGGGTCAGATCATAGTCTGTCTCTTATACACATCTCCGAGCCCACGAGACCGAGGCTGATCTCGT
>CAJXVQ010000386.1 GCA_913060685.1 uncultured Verrucomicrobiales bacterium | reverse complement strand
CACAGAGTAGATCGTCGGCAGCGTCAGATGTGTATAAGAGACAGCTCTCCATCCAGCCCTTCTGGAATTGGGAACCCACATAGATCCGCCAAGGTCGGATACAAATCGAGGAGCGAGGCAAACCCTTTCGACCTCCCCGCCTTCACTCCCGAATTCTTTGGCGGCACGATCACGAGAGGCACCCGCATCGATCCCTCCCACGGTGAATGCTTTCCCCAGTGCTCCTTCTCACCCAACTCCCAACCATGATCGGACCACAGAACCACGATGGTATTGTCCGCATACGGTGAAGCATCGAGAGCATCCAACAACTTCCCCAGCTGGGCGTCGACAAAGTGAATCGATGCCAAATAGCCACGAATTGCCTCCTGCCATTGCCTGTGCTTCCGCACCGTGGAAAAGGAACCCGACCAAGGATAGTGCGCGTATTGCTTCGCCGCTTCCCCGCAATCCTGCAAATCACGACCCACCGTTGGAGGAACCGCGAGTTGCCTTCCTTCAAATGGCTTAAAATACTTTTCCGGAGCATACCAAGGCTGATGTGGTCGATAAAAACCAATGGCCAAAAAGAAAGGCTGATCATGTTGTTCCTTGAGCTTCTCCACACCCCAATTTGCCATCTTCCCATCAGGCATCTCTTCATCGCCAACCGACACCGGCCCCCAATCAAAAGTATTGTAGCCATTCGCGGGACGGTCAATTCCATTGTCGATCCCATTCAATGGCAACGAGGCTCTCAAATTTCCACGCTCGATAACCTTCCCGGGATAAACATTTTTCACAATTCCACTCTTCAGCCCATCTGAACGGCCCGCGATATCATCCCGCTCCACCGGCTTCCCCGGATTCATGTTCAGCTCTTCCCAAGTGAACGGCCCGCCGATCGCTCCGGCATCGGGGCCGAATTCATCGTAGTTTTCCTGCACGACACAACCCATCGCATGATTAATCTTCCCACACCCCATCACGTGATATCCCGAATCCCGAAAAAACCTCGGTAGCGACACCGCATCGGGAACATAATCAATGTAGGTTCCCGCATTGTGGTAAACACCCGAGGTCTCCGGCTTAAGCCCCGTCAACACCGCCGCACGCGATGGACCGCAAATCGGCGAGGCGCAATACGCCCGCTCAAAAACAATCCCACGCTTCGCCAAGCGATCCATGTTCGGTGTGACCGTATCCGGATGCCCCCCCAGGAAGCCCACCCAGTCGTTCATGTCGTCACACGCGACGAAGAGCACGTTCGGCTTCTCAGCCATCGCCATCCCGATTAATCCCACCGCCAAGATGCCCCGAATCATTTCTCCAATTCTACAAAGGGGATTGCGAGCAATCGAATCGCTTGAAAGCCGTCCGTTTCATAAAAACACAGAAGGCTCTTCCCGTCCGATGAAACCTGCGTGCAGGAATAGCCAAATATTCCCCTCACGATTTTTTTGATCTCAAAACTTTTTCCAAAATCCTTCGAGATCGCAATCTGACCATTTTGCCGTCCCTTGGCCGAGGGAAACGAGGCATACAAATCCCAACCCTCACCACGCTTTGGCCCTCGAATGATCGAGCCCATACAAGCAACCGACGGCAGGGTCTCATCCGTCTCGATCACCGACCAGGTTGCCCCGCCATCCTTGGAGATCGACTTCTTCCGCTTCGCTTCGCCACTCTGGTTTCTTGCAATCAAGACAAGATTTCCATTCGAAGCCTCCGCAAGCTGACATTCGTTTGGAAAACCTTTCCCGGGGTCCTTCAAGGGCTCGGTTCGTGTCCAGCTCACTCCCAAATCATCACTGAAGACAGCGGCAATCTCCCAAGACCTTCCCTTTCGCTCAGCATCAGGAACAGTTCCCCAGAGTCCCGTAATAATTCGTCCTTTGTGTGGCCCTCGCTGAATTTGAATCATCGCTCCCGGACTATTCGCATTCAGCCAATGCTCCGGCTTTACCGACCTCGTAATATCCCTTGGCTTGGACCACGTCTTCCCATCGTCTTCGCTGAAAGTCACAAAAGTCAGAACATTGACCTTGGGATCATCATAACCATTCTCGGCCATCTTGATCCATCCGGAGTTTCGGGCATGTCTCCCGTAGGGAAAACGCGCGAACATGACCATGACGCGACCGTCGGAAAGCTGCACGGTGAGTGGATCATTAATCGAGTTCATCCCGTCCTCAAAAACCACAATCTCCTTTCCCCAGGTCTTCCCACCATCTGTGCTCCGTTTCAGGACGATGTCATTCTGCGCATGATCATGCAGACCCAACCTCCGCTCACAAAACGCTAACACAGTTCCCGTCTTCGTTGTGAGTAATGACGGGATCCGATAGCCATACTTTGTCGCATCCTTACCGCGCCCTTCCCTCGGCACCCCTTCGGGAATATCCCGCACCTCAAAAACCACACTCCCGGACTTCCCTTCGACTTGGCCAACTTCTGCCTGTATGTTTCCAATAGCGGCCAACACCCCAATCACACTACTTCGCCAATAATTCATCTCCTCGTCTACGTTCAATCACCAGAGACCCCATCAACAAAGAAACTGGAATTAAAACCACACCAGTTAACTTAACTTTCGATTCCTTCGTTATTTCCACAACTTTCAACGTGTCCTTCCTCCGTCATTTCGCCCTTCTCCTCGGCCTAGCGTTCCCCCTGGCAGCTAGCCCGGCCATCACCGAGTTCCTTGCCTCCAATTCCACCGGGCTCAAGGACGAAGACGGAGCCTACTCCGATTGGATTGAAATCCACAACTCCGGAGAATCTCCGATTGATCTCGAGGGCTGGCATCTCACGGACAACTCCACAAATCCCACGAAATGGACTTTTCCTTCTGTCGAGATTCCAGCGGATGGCTATCTCATCATCTTCGCCTCGAACAAAGACCGAACGACCAGCGGCAGCGAACTCCATACGAATTTCAAACTTTCCGCAGACGGAGAACACCTCGCACTCGTCTCGCCCGCCCTCACCGTAACTTCGGAATTCGACTTCCCCGAGCAAACGAGCGACATCTCATTCGGTCCCAACACGACAGGGAACGAACTCATCCTCGTTTCCGAATCGGCTCAGGCCAATGCCTTTGTCCCCGATGAAGCCTATGATAGCGCCATTGGCACGACATGGCGTGACAATGATCCAAATTTCGACGTCTCTGGCTGGCAAAGTGGCCCGCTGGGGGTTGGACTGGAGCGATCAAGCGGATTTCAAGATGAAATCGGAATCGACGTGAACCTGACCTCATGGACGATCAATTCCTCGGTCTACATTCGGATCCCTTTTCCCAACACCATCAATACAGACGAAATCGCATCACTCACTCTGCGAATGAAATATGACGATGGCTTCGCCGCCTTCCTCAATGGCACCGATATCGCCGCTAGCAATGCCCCCTCTCCTCTTGCCTGGAATTCAGATGCCACCGGCGGTGTCAGTGACGCCCAAGCACTTCAATTTCAGAATTTCGACATCACTGCTCACATCTCAAAACTCTCCGAGGGAGATAACCTCCTCGCCATCCATGGCCTTAATCAATTTTCCGTAAGCGGGGACTTCCTGATTCGCCCTGAACTTATTGCAACGCTCAATAGACCTGTTCCACCCACCCTCGGATATTTTTCATCTCCCACTCCGGGCAGCGCTAACCCAACCACCAACACCCCGCCACCCTCTCTCGAACCATCTGACAGAGTGCTTCTTTCGGAATCCAGCGGTGTCAAGACATCGGCTCTCACCGTCGCCATCACTTCGGAGAATCCTGCCGCCGGGATTCGATACACCCTCGACGGTAGCGACCCGTCCGAAGCCAGCGCTCTCTACACCGCCGCCCTCACTATTTTCAATCCTACCCAACTCAGGGCTCGTGCCTACGAACCTGAAAAAACCGCCGGACCTATCGCAGCCGGCGACTATGCCTTTATCGATTCAGCTCTCACCAGCTACGCTTCCGACATCCCGATCATCGTGATGGATAACTTCGGCGCCGGTGACTACCCAAACAAAGGCCGCTCCAACGATGGTCACGATGTTGTTCAGACTCCACGTCAGTCCAATGTTCTCAGCTTCTTCGACCCCACTGCAAACGGCCAACCGTTCACCCAGGATCCCACTCTCCAAACCCGCTCCGGTTGCCGGGTGCGGGGCTCCAGCTCGAGCACCTTCCCTCGCAAACCTCTCTCGGTCGAATTCTGGAAAGACGACGATTCAGATCGCAACCTCTCTCCTTTCGGCATGGAGGCTGAATCCGACTGGGTTTTGAACCCGCCCAACCCTTCCTTCGATCGCGCCCTCATTCACAATCCCGTTTCCTACGGCTTCGCAAAAATGATCGGAGCCTTGGCTCCTGAAACCAAAGTGGTCGCCGTTTTTCAAAATACCAATGGAGGGAAAATCACCGGTTCCGACCTCGCCGGAGTTTTCATCTTCAGCGAAAAAATCGAACGAAAGCGCATCGGTCTCGATTTTGAAAAACTCGACGACACGGGCACCGACGGAGGCTGGATGGTCAACATCGACCGCATGCCCGCCATCCCCGAGGGGATGCCCGCCAACACCATCCAACCCAATTTCCACGCCGCCGGGCCCAATGGAATCCTTCAGATTCCCGACGACCAGCAAAATTCCGGAGGGTCCCAGTCGGCCGATGACATCTCGGAATTCTACCATTCCTACCTCAACTTTTTCAGCCCCGATGCTTACGACATTCTCAACGGCCAAAGAAACACCATCCAAACACGCGTCCGCGCCATGGACTCCGCGGTTTGGTCCGCCAGTTACGACGATCCCGACATTGGATACCGTGCCCATCTGGATTCCGCCAGTTGGGCTCGTGCCTTTGCCGTCCACAACTTTGCCAAAAACCAGGATGCCCATGTCCTCTCAACCTACATCTATCAGGAGACTCCCACCTCTCTGATCAAGATGGGTCCCGTATGGGATTTTGACCGGGCCTATACGTGGAAAGGTGGAGCCACCAACACACCGCTTTGGGCTTCGGATCGCGATTGGTTTCCCGGTCTTTTCCGGGATGTCAATTTTAAGCAAACCCTCCAGGACATCTGGCAGGAATCCCGAAACACGACCGCCACAAACACCGCTCTCGAAAGCCTCGTCGCTGAATCTGCTGCCGGAATAGATGCGGGACAAGTCGCAGCCAGCGGTCTCAGCTTCGCCACTTGGCAAAACCGTATCTCTGAACTCAACACCTGGGTCGTGAACCGGGCCAACTATCTCGACAGCCAATACGAATCACTCCCAACGGTTCTTCCGGAAACCCATCTCTTCGTAGGCAGTGCCTCGGTTACCGCCGCTCCCACCGAAGGAGGAACGATCTACTACACCACTAACGGTTCCGATCCTCGCTTGGACGGTGGAGGAATTTCTCCCGAGGCCACGGCCTACACCGCTCCCATCACCATCACCCAACGAACTTGCATCATCGCGCGCACCAAGGACGGCACCCGATGGAGTGGTCCGGTCGAAAGAAACTACTATCAAGCATCGGAAATCCCAATGCTCGTCATCAGCGAAATCAATTACCATCCTGCCGACCCGAGCCCGTCCGAAATTACGGCCGGCTACGACGACTCGGATGATTTCGAATACCTCGAAATTGAAAACATTGGCAACGCCTCGCCAAGTCTGGGATCTCTCGTTCTCGACGGTGGCATTACTTTTACTTTCCCCGCAAAGTTTCTCGAGGCGGGGGCACGCGCCTTGATCGTCAAAAACCAAGCAGCCTTCGAATTTCGATACGGAAACACTTTCAATGTCATCGGAGAGTATGAGGGATCACTCAACAACGCCGGCGACCGCATTATCCTCAGAGATTCTCTCACCAACGTAGACCTCCATCACTTTTCCTACGACGATCGCTTACCGTGGCCGGAATGTGCCGATGGAGCGGGCTACTCTCTCATCCTCAAACGTCCCTCCTCCAATCCCGATCACAGCCTTCCCGGTAATTGGCGCTGCAGTTCCCTGCCCACCGGCAACCCCGGAACCTCTGACGCTCGCCCACTCTTCACCGGAGCCCCGGAAGCTGATCAAGATGACGACAGCCTCTCGGCTTTACTCGAACATTTCCTCGGCACCTCCGACACCTCATCACAGCAAGGCTATGATCGAATTCAGATCGGCGAAGCCATCCTCGCAGATGGTCAGACATACCCCACCTTGACTATTACCTACACCCCGGGAGCCGATGATGTCAATCCGGCAGGCCTCTGGTCATCGGACCTCCAAAACTGGTCGATCCCTTCCACGCAACCCATCCTGTATCAGCACATTCAAAATGGAGATGGCACTGCCACTCTTGTTTGGCGTTCGACTCTTCCCATCACAATCTCTCCGCAGTTCTTCCGACTGAAGGTCTCAATAAACTAACGACCCACCGCTCACCTTGATCCCGTTCAAACACCTCACGTTCCTCTTTTGCCTTCATACTTGCGCCGCAGCTTCTCCAGTCATCTCGGAGTTCCTCGCGAACAATGCCACCGGCCTCGAGGACGAAGATCGAAACAACTCGGATTGGATCGAAATCCACAACCCCGACACCACGTCCATCGATCTCGCCGGCTGGCGGCTGACCGATCGATCGACCAATCTGACTCTCTGGGCTGTCTCTTATACACATCTGACGCTGCCG
>CAJXVQ010000385.1 GCA_913060685.1 uncultured Verrucomicrobiales bacterium | reverse complement strand
ATCTACACAGAGTAGATCGTCGGCAGCGTCAGATGTGTATAAGAGACAGCCATACTCCCGGCGAAATTAATGTCGGGCAATCGATCGGGGCAAGCCCCCAACCACAGGGAATGGCAATCGATAATTTACGAATGACCGCCCTTGCCGATTCCGACGGAGACACCCTTCCCGACCAAGAAGAACTTGAGATCGGGACCAATCCTTTTGCGGCCGATACAGACTTCGACGGTCAAAGTGATTTTTTTGAAACGATCCTCACAAACACCAATCCCCTCTCGGGATCATCCTTTTTCAAAATCAATCTGGAGATTAAGCCGGAGATCATCCAAGTCTCCTTCCCCTCTATCCTCGGACGTTCCTATCAGGTCGAAACTTCAATCGACCTCGTGAATTGGGCCCCATCTCCCGGACAAGCAGGAACAGGGCAGGATCTCGTCTTTGAATTCCCTCGCTCAGCCCCTCTCTTTTATCGGGTCAGGATCTCCCAACCCTAGAAAGTCATTTTTCATAATCCAAAGCTCGATTTCTGGTTCTTTTCAGATACCCTCGCCAACAAGTGCTTCCAAAAATCCATCTCCTCTTCGCGTTTACGGCGATTACCTCCCCGGTAATTGCGGACGAACGGGTGTTTGGAGATGGCTCGCTTCCCGAATTTCTCCAGCAGTTTGATACCAATAATGATGGCGAGATCGACGAAGAGGAACGACAGGCGATCCGTGACCTCCGGGCGAAAATGCGCGAGCATCAAAAAAAATCGATCGACCTGAACGAAGACGGCGAAGTTTCACCAGCCGAGATCGAGGTCGCCCGTGAAGCTCTCCGAATTAAGATCGAAGAAAGAAGGTTGGCAAAATTCTCTTCAATCGCCGGCGAAGACGGGCTCATTTCACGAGAGGAATATGCCACCATTCCGGGCATTGACCGCCTCCCCGACTTTGTCTTTGACGCCATTTGGGGACGGCTCGATATCGATGGCAGTGGCGATATCACTGCCGGGGAGTTCCTGAACCGACTTCGCGCCCACTGATAAAACCCCTTAAAGGGAATGGGGACCAAAAGCTTGGGGAAGCAAGTCATCGAGATTAGCCTCCTGCACGATTTCGCCTTCTTGATTCACCATAAGAATCCGTAACTTAGGAGCAAACTCGTTCAAAACCTGACGGCACGCGCCACACGGACTGCCTCCTCCTTTCACCACCACCACCAGAGTTTCAAACGAACGCTCTCCGGCTGCCACCGCAGTTCCAACCGCGACTCTTTCAGCGCAGATTGTCAATCCGTAGGAAGCATTCTCTACATTCACTCCGGTGAAAACTTTACCGGATGAAGTGAGCAGCGCAGCACTCACCGGGAAGGAACTGTAAGGACAATAGCAGCACTGCTGCGCGGCCATCGCGGCGTCGATCAATTCTTGGTCCTTCATGACGATACTTTCAATGTTGCTTCGAGAGCGACTTTCATCATCGCGGTAAAACTTTTCTCACGCTCCTCACTCGTTGTGCTTTCACCCGTCCGAATATGATCGCTCACGGTGCAGATCGTCATGCCACGCGCCCCAAACTCCGCGCAGACCCCAAATAAACCGGCGGCCTCCATTTCGACACCCAGCACACCCATCTTCTCCATCCGGTCAAACATCTCCGGCTGTGGCGTATAAAAAAGATCGGCCGAAAAGATATTCCCAACCCTCACCGGCACCTCCAACTCACGAGCGGCCTCCACATGAGCCGCGACCAGATCATAATCAGCAATGGCCGCAAAATCGTAGCCACCAAAGCGAGCTCGATTCACCCCGCTATCCGTGCATGCCCCCATCCCGATCAGAACATCCCGCACCTTGACCTCCTTCGAGACCGCTCCACAACTCCCCACTCGAACAAGATTTTTCACCTTGTAATCAACGATCAATTCCTTGGCGTAGATGGAAATGGAAGGAATCCCCATTCCGGTTCCCATCACCGAGATTGGCGTTCCTTTGTAGGTCCCCGTGAAACCAAGCATGTTCCTGACAGAGTTCACCTGTTCGATATCGTCCAAGAAAGTCTCGGCAATAAACTTCGCTCGTAAAGGATCTCCGGGAAGAAGAACCGTTTCAGCGAAACCTTCGGGCCTCGTTTCAAGATGAGGAGTGGGCATGGCGGAAGCTAACCGATCACTTCCCCCTCGTCCATCTCGACCCCGAAGAACTTGCCAACGGTCGCTCCGATGTCTGCAAAACTCTCTCGTATCCCATATCCTCCCGACAGAGGCATTCCCTTTCCAGTCATCAGGACGGGAACCCTTTCACGGGTATGATCCGTTCCCACCCAGGTGGGGTCATTCCCATGATCGGCAGTCACAACCACCGCATCATCAGGTGACATCTCGCTGAGAAAGACTCCAAACTCCCGATCCCATTCCTCAAGTTCCAAACCGTATCCACGAGGATCCCGTCGATGACCAAACTTCATATCGAAATCGACGAAGTTTGTCATAATCAACCCGCCGTCAGACCTGCCCTCGCGAGTGGCATCCCAGAGCCGGGAATGCCCGCTGGCCTTAATCTCTCGCGTCATCCCGGTGTGAGCAAAGATATCTCCAATTTTGCCCACCCCAATCACCGGATATCCCGATTCCTTGACAAACTCGAGAACGGTCGGTTTCGGAGGGGGCACCGCGTAATCCTTGCGGTTGGCGGTTCGCACAAATGCCCCCGCCTCCCCTACAAATGGGCGAGCAATCACCCTTCCCACCAGCGGCTCCATCGTCGCCTCTCTCGCGAGTTCACAAAGTTCGTAAAGCCGGGCCAGTCCAAAGTGCTCTTCATGCGCCGCAATCTGAAAAACAGAATCCGCTGAAGTATAAAAAATAGGCTTCCCCGTTCGAACACTCTCCTCACCAAGCCTCTCAATGATTTCTGTCCCACTGGCGTGGCAGTTCCCAAGCGATCCGGGAATTCCAGCCTCCCGATAGAGATGATCTAGCAAGTCACCGGGAAAACACCCGGCCACCTTGGGGTAGTAGGACCAATCCCACCGAGCCGGCACTCCGGCCATCTCCCAATGTCCGCTTGGAGTATCCTTCCCCGTGGAAATTTCCGTGGCAGCCGCAAATGCCCCCTGAACCGGTGAATCCTGCCATCCCGCCGGCAATCGATCATGAACGAGCCGATAAGCCCCGCCCAACCCCAGCGCCTCAAGATTTGGAAGCGAGAGAGGCCTTCCTTCGTGTTCTAGAAACCACTCCGCAATATGGCCCAAGGTATCGCTCCCCTCGTCTCCGAATTCTCCAGCATCGGGCGCACCACCCACCCCAAAAGAATCAAGAATGAACCAATATAACCGCCTCACGAGACCAGACTAACGCGACCCAATCCAATTGCAAACAAACCCAAACAACACCTTCCCACCTGCCACCCCCTCACTCCTCTGCCGCTGGCACCGGCTTTCGCTCGGACCGGATCACAGCAAAGACGTTGAACTTCCCTACGAACGAGCAGGCCACTTGAGGCCTTGGTAATTTCTCCTTTTCGAAAAATAGCTTTGACCAGGCCGACTACTTCTCCTCACGAAGCGCCTTAACCCCGCCCTCAAGTACGAAAACCTGAAAACCAAAAGTCCCGGCATGCCTTTGCCGGAGTTGCTCCGCAACATACTTGGAGGAACCGCAGCCCGACTGATTGCAATAGACCACCACCCGGGGCTTCAGCCCTTCATTCATTTTCGACATGAAATCAAACTCCAGATCGATCCAATCTTCCTGATCGTTCACAAGGACCGAGCCCTCGACCCCATCCTTCTCCCAGTCCTTTCTTGGCCTGGCATCCACCCATAGGATTTCATCGTCAGGCCATTCACGAACGGTTGCCAGGCAGACAAAGTGCTCCGGCAAACTTGCTTGATCACACGCGACCGAACGGTCAGGAGCTCCGATCACCTTGTAGGTAATGAATGAGGCCGCCGCACTCAGCAAAGAGACTCCAATCAGCGAGAAAACAAATCGCTTCATTTCACTGGGTCAAAACTGGCGCGACTTTCAATGCGGGTCGAATCACCGCGTAAGCCGCAGCTCTCTTAAACCTCGGAAATTTGCAGTCGGTCGTCAGGCTGATCATTCCAATTCCGGACTCCGCAGTATCAGTGGGAGTGATCCGGATTTCATATTCCCAACCATCGCGAATCGTCACAAATTTGTAGGGGAAGATCTTATCATTATTACCCACATGTTTGACGATCCGTATTGGCTTGTCATGGTGAATCGTAATTTTCATCACCTTTTCCCCGGCCTTACCTCCTTTGTCCCATTTTAAAGAGGACGGCTCCATCTTGACCAACTCGGGCACGTGAATTCGCACCGTAAGGATCGTTGGCTCCTTTTGGCCCTCAAGATTGAGTTCAATCGCTTTTTCAACCGTCCCCAAAAACCGACTGGTATCAAACTGGGTCATTACCCTGCCTTTCTCACCCTCCTTCCAAACAAGCTTAACCGAGCGATCTGGATTTAGCGGCTCAAGTCTCGCAGCCAGACAGGTGCACTTCGCATCGTAATTCACGACCGTCGCAGGACCGTTCTTGATCTCAAACGGGAAATTTCCGGTCACCACTTTTTGACCCGGCTTCACCGTGATCTCAACCAGTTTACTCTCAAAAACCATCTCCGCCGAAGCTGCGGCCATCGAGAGGAAGAGAGCGAAAGAAAAGAAGCTTGGGAGTTTCATCAGTCTTTAAGTTTTTCAATTTTGACCGCCAAAATGAGTCGGCCCTTCCGCCATTCCGGACCGAGAAGATAGAGGGTCTTCCCTTTCAATAACGTTGGATTCGTGCTGAAAATCTTACGCTTACTCTGCCAATATTCCAGCACCATTTGGACCTTGCCGTCACCCGCCCGTTTAATCGGCTGGAAGCTGACCAGAATCTCCTTGGAGGGACGAAGCGGTGTTGCCCAGCTTTCATACCCTTTCAAAATATCCGGGGTATCCGCCCCCATCAAACGGTAATGAGCAAATTTGAGTTCCTTGATCGCCTGAAGTTTTTTCACTTCCGCTGCTGCCACTTCCTTTGCCAGGTCACCCGCCGCCTTCGGGTCCTCATTGGTCGCAAAGATGAGCGTCACACTCATTACCCCGATCGCCTCCATACCAGGATCCTGAGCACAAAGGCCCGGATCTAACAAAAACAGAGCAAAAATAGCAACGAAGGATCTCATGACAGATTATTGGAAACGACGGGCTTCGGAACTTGAGAAGCTCTCGGGGAGCCTGGCACTGGTTGTCACGGTGGCAAAATCAATGTCATCGCGAATCGCGGCAAGTCCGTTTACGACGATCACCGAAACATCTCCCTCGGAATCCGATATCACTTCAGCATCAAGGGCCTCGCCCGTAAAATAAACGGTCGTAAGAGAGGACGGCACAGGCTGAGTCATTTTGATCTCTGCCACCATGGCCGCTTTCGGCCCGGCGACGCGATGCCCTGCAAAGAATGAAAGAACAAGGGCCAACGCTCCAACCGGAGCCCATGCCCAGCGAAATGATTGCCACCACCGCTCCGCCTTCTTGACGGGACGTTGCGACTCGATCTGGAGATCAACCTTCCGCATCAACTGGCTGTTAAAAAAATCACCGTAAGGTGGCTCCACCGAGGCTGGGATCTCCGCTTTCACGGACTGCGTCAACGCCTTCAACTCTCGCAGTTCCCCTTCGAGATCTGGATCCTCATTGCGAAGATCAGAGAGCTGATCCTCCTCTTCGCGAGACAGCTGGCCATCAATCCATTTTACGAATAATTCTTCAGTTTTTTCCTTTTTCATCACCGAGTAGTGCTTGGAGTTTTTTACGGGCATAGTAGAGACGGCTCATCACCGTTCCGAGAGAGCAGTCCATCACTTTGGCGATTTCCTTGTAGTCGAAGCCTTGGACTTCTCTCAAAAGAATCGTCTCACGATGTTCCGCGTTTAGAGTGGCAAGGGCCGCATTAATTCGCTGCCCCAATTCCGAATTCACGAGGGCTTGATCGGGTCGAGCCGTCATCGAGGGGCTCGTCCGGGAGCCGGCCGCGATGTCAGCCTCACTTAAAACACTATCGTCCAGCTCGCCTGCGGAATCAATTTTGCGCTTCCGCAGCCAGTCGTAGACAACGTTATGGGTAATGCGATAAAGCCACGTCGAGAACTTCGCCCGAGCTTCAAACTTGGGCAGAGCTTTCCACACTTTCAAGAAGACCTCCTGGGACAAATCCCAAGCGTCTGCTTCGTTTTTAATCATATTTTGAACCATCGCATAAACCTTTCCACGATGGCGGGTCACGAGAGTCTCGAAAGCCCGGGTATCTCCGCTTTGACACGCCTCTATGAGCTCGTGATCAGGAATCTCCTCATCACCCGCCCCGGCGTCGGAAAAGGCCCCAGCTGGTGCCATCAACTGCTTGGACGTGAACCATCGTAGAAAATTCATCAATGAAGCAAAAATTTAGAGGACTTCATTGGGGATAGCCAGCCTTTAGCCAGTCTCGACCTCTTCCAGGATCAGAACCAGCTCTCGAAAAACCTCGGGATCAAAGCTTCTCTCGGCCCCTTTGAGCTGATTCAGAATCCATTTTTGAATCCGCGTTCTGCGATCCCGGCCAAATTGTCGCACCCCTGTCTCTTATACACATCTCCGAGCCCACGAGACCGAGGCTGATCTCG
>CAJXVQ010000384.1 GCA_913060685.1 uncultured Verrucomicrobiales bacterium | reverse complement strand
GAGACAGACCCCACACCGAGCAAAGGCCGCGCTGGCTATGACGCGAAGAACGGTAAGGGCAATGCGCACATCAACCCGAACCGCGATCGTGGCCATGGGCGGATCTACCGTGTGGTGTGGGACAAGGCACCGGAGGCGAAGATTAAATCGCTGGCCGGCGCGAGCGACGCACAACTTGTGGCGGCGATGGACAGCGATAATTTGTTCTGGCGTCAGACCGCGCAACGGCTCTTGGTCGATGGCGGCAAGAAGGGCGCGACGTCAGGATTGAAGTCGAAGGTCAAGGCAGGCGGTGCCGGGTCGATTCAGGCGCTGTGGAGTTTGAACGCGCTTGGCGTGCTCGACATGGAAACGCACCAGCTGGCGCTGTTGAGTAAAGACCCCGCGTTGCGGCGTAACGCCATCACCGCATTGGATAACGACGCGGTGGCGCTGCAGTTGTTCTTCGATACAGCAGTTGTGCAGGACCTGGACCTGATCGTGCGCCTCGCCGCCTTTAACAAGATGGTGGAGTTTGAGAATCAAGAGACGGTCGCGCTGGCGGCTCAACAGCTGATCACCGCCCCGGCCAACGCCGATGATGAGTGGCTCTCACAGAGCCTTCGCAACGCCGGTGCCGGAGCGGTAAAGAAAGGGCCGTCGACGCTTGGCGAGGATCTGATCACCAACGGTTCGTTCGAGGAACTGGCTGGCAATATGCCTGCCGGATGGGCCGTCCGCACCTTTCGGGGAACGGCGCAGCACCGGGTGGCGGACATGGCCCGGACGGGCAAGCACTCGATCGAAATCTCCGCCGAAAAGGCCGCTGAGTATGGCATCCGTATTGATGTCCCGGTCGATCAGAACGCGGAGTACGAAATCAGCGCCTGGATCAAGACTGAGAATGTGGCAGGTGGAGGACGCGGCGCACAGATATACATCAGTGATCATCCCGGCAGTCCGGCCGTGAAAGGGACGAAAGATTGGACGCAAGTGAAAATGCGGATCCAGACGGGCTCCGCAAAGTCGATCAGCATCAATTGCCTGCTCGGGGGCTGGGGCACTGCCACCGGCAAGGCGTGGTGGGACGACGTCAGCCTGCGCAAGGTCGAGTATGAGATCATCGCGAGCGACGAGCCTGAGGTCGTCAAAGGCGATGTGGGACGCGGGAAGAATATTTTCATGACCCATCCGATCGCCGCCTGCATCCGCTGCCACGCCGTGAACGGAGCTGGCGGTCCCATCGGGCCCGCTTTGGACACAATCGCGACCCGCAAAAAAGAGGGCTATATCTTGCAGAGCCTCGTCGATCCGGGGGCGACGATCGCCGAGGGTTTCCAGGGCAAGATATCGCCGATGCCGCCGATGGGAGTGCTGCTGAAGCCGCAAGAGTTGGCCGACGTGATGGCCTACTTGATGAAGCTCAAGTAAAGAAACCATCCAGGCCCGAGAACTCATAAAGCTGAATGAAGACTAGAAAATTTAACCCTGCATTGGAGGTGCGCTGCCCGTAGCGGGTGGCAGTCCTTCGGACGTTCGGTAAGAAGAAACACATGAGAAATATGCCGATCCTGGCAACGGCCGCTGTGCTTCTAGGCTTCGCGACGTTGCAGTTCCTGAGTGCAACGGAGGATGTTGCCCAGACAACGGAACCTTTCACCATCGCGGTTTTGCCCGACACCCAGTTCTATTGCGACACCCGACTCAAGCTATCTGCCAAGTGGGGCAATGGAGACTTACGGCGCTACTTCTTTGAGCAAACGAAATGGGTCCGCGATAATCAGGAGCGGCTCAATATCGCCTTTCTCGTCCACGAAGGAGATATCGTGCAGGCAGACGCCCCCGAGGAATGGGCCATCGCCAAGGAAGCCATGTCTGTATTAGACGGGAAAGTTCCCTACTGCATGTGCCTGGGAAACCACGACATGGGTTTTGAGAAGGCGGACAATAAGTATGGCGGTAATATCGGCGTCAACCGGACCACGCATTTCAACACCTACTTTCCTCGGGAGAAATTCGCAAAACGACGCGAGTTTGGCGGCACTTGCGATCCGGATCGCCACGACAATTCCTGGTATCACTTCGAGGAAGCAGGGATGAGCTTCCTTATTGTTGCTCTTGAATGCAAACCGCGCGATGAAGTGCTGGATTGGGCAAATAAAGTCGTCTCGGAGCACCCTGACCACCGTGTCATTGTTCTGACGCACGCCTATATGGACGCGAAAAAGTCGAGAAATACCGGGGGGATGTCGGCCAAAGGCAACACCGGCGAGCAGACGTGGCAAAAGTTCGTCAAGAAGCACAAGAACATCTTCATGGTTCTCTGCGGTCACCACACGGGAGAGGCCGTTCGCACCGACGCCGGAGATCACGGCAATCAGGTTCACCAGATCTTGTGCGACTACCAGCACCTGAACAACGGGGGAGAATCATGGCTGCGTTACATGGTCTTTAAACCAGAGACGAACAAGATCAGCATCTACACCTACAACCCCGCACTCGACAAATTCAAAAACGGACCGTCCAGCAGGTTCGACCTGGATTACCCAATGACGCTGCTTCCCAAAGCCAGGGCGGCAAATGGCTTTGAAAAAGAAGCGATCAAAGCATTGGCGGATCGCGTCCGCGGGTATGTGAATAGTCAGCCGCTCAGATTCCCCAATCAGCACTGGATTCGAGGCGCGTATTATGCGGGGCTGATGGCCATGTATGAAAGCACGTCGGATCGCGCCTATCTGGATGATTGTATGAAATGGGGGAAGCAGGTTTCCTGGCAGATTAAGGCACAGGGGGGAGGGCCGTATGAAAGCGGAGCCTATCCGCTGATCTGCGGCCAGATTTGGTATGGGTGTTATCAGGCTGAGAACGATAAAATGATGATGCGGCCCACCCTTGCGTTTCTCGAAGACCCAAAGGTTGAGAATCCTTTGTCCGCCCCCGGGAAATGGTATTTGGAAAACACGGGACATCGCTTTGTGGATGGGCTGTTTACCGCACCTCCGGCGCTCGCGATGCTGTATCAAATGACGGGGGATGAAAAGTATGTGAATTGGATGGATGCCTGTTTCTGGGATGTGCATGGAGAAATTTTTGACCACGATGCGGGCCTGTTCTATCGGGACGCACGTTCCATCCCCCGGAAGACGAAGAACGGGAAAAAAGTGTTGTGGTCCCGGGGCAACGGATGGGCGTTTGGCAGTTTGACCCGAATCCTGAAGCATCTTCCTGGCGAGCATCCCAGTTACCCAAAGTACAAATCTCTGTATATGAAAATGGCCGAGTCATTGGCCAAGCGACAACAAGCCGATGGGTTCTGGCGAAGCAACCTTGATGACCCTGAACAATATACCATGAAGGAAAGTAGTGGAACGGGGTTCTTCTGCTACGGCATCACCTGGGGAATCAATAATGGGATCTTAAACAGAGAGCGTTTTCTTCCGGTGGCAAGGAAGGCATGGACTGCGCTTGCTTCGGTTGTAAACGAAGACGGCAAGGTCGGATGGAGTCAACCCGCCGGCGGTGGTCCCGGCAAAGTTGCGGAAGAAGACACCTCGAAATTTAGTGCCGGTATCTTCCTTCTAGCTGCCAGCGAAATTTATCAACTCGAGCTGAAATAATGAAAAGACGTGAATTTTTGAATAAAGCAGTGGTTGCAACAGCGGCTTCTCCGGAATCGAACCACAAAACCTTTTGGCCAGCATCCCTGTGCATCGCCCTTACAACATTGACCATCGCTGCTGCGGCTGACAGCCAACCCAACATCATCGTTTTATTCGCCGACGACCTCGGCTACGGAGAACTAAGCTGCCAGGGAAATCCAGAGATCCCGACGCCGCATATTGATTCAATCGCGACCAATGGCGTGCGCTTTACCGCAGGCTACGTGGCGGGCCCCAACTGCAGCCCCTCCCGGGCAGGTCTCCTCACCGGGCGCACCCCGACGCGCTTCGGCTACGAGTTCAACCCCACAGGACCGCTCAATGAAGACCCCGGATTCGGCTTGCCTCCTGAGGAAATTACGATTGCCGAGTCCCTGCACGGCGCAGGCTACACCACCGGCCTGATCGGGAAATGGCATCAGGGAGGAACGGCAAACTACCATCCCTTTCGCCACGGATTCGATGAGTTCTTCGGCTTCACTCACGAAGGCCACTATTTCGTTCCCCCGCCTTGGGATGGCGTAGTAACCCTGCTTCGGCGCAAGACCCTTCCAGGCGGCCCGACCGAGAAGGGATATTGGTTTGGAGAGAAAAAACTCCATTTCCACAACCTTCTCGGCAACGAGCCGGACTACGACGCGAACAATCCCATCATCCGCGGCGGCCAACCGGTGGAGGAAACCGAGTACCTCACCGACGCGCTCACTCGCGAAGCCGTCGACTTCATCGATCGTCACGACGACAAACCGTTCTTTCTCTACCTCGCTTACAACGCGGTCCACAGCCCCCTTCAGGGAGCGGACGCTTACATGGAGAAGTTCGCCCACATCAAGGATCTCCACCGTCGCATCTTCGCCGCCATGCTGGCGAACATGGACGACAGCGTCGGTGCGGTCATGGAGCAGTTGCGGAAATCAGGTCTCGAAGAAAACACACTCGTCTTTTTCCTCAGCGACAACGGCGGCCCGACCAAAGAACTCACTTCCTCGAACCTCCCTCTCCGGGGATCCAAAGGCCAGATGTATGAAGGGGCGATTCGAGTGCCGTTCATGGTTCAGTGGAAAGGCAAAATTCCTGCCGGCGGGGTCTATGAAGAGCCCGTCAGCTCCTTCGATATCTTTGCGACTGCCGCTGCCAACAGCGCCGGAGCCACTGCGCCGAAGCAAGTCGAAGGCGTCGATCTGATTCCCTATCTTACCGGCGAAAACGAAGGGACTCCCCACGAAACCCTCTTCTGGCGTCAGGGCGGAAGGACGGCGCTGAGACACGGCGATTGGAAGCTGGTTCGAATGGGCGGAAAATTCGCCCCGGGCAAGGCGAAATGGGAACTCTACGATCTCTCGAAAGATCTTTCCGAAGAAAATAACCTCGCCGCCGCCGAGCCCGACCGCCTCGCTGAATTGCTCAAGATATGGGAGAAGCACAACAGTGAAATGAGCGACCCATTGTTTTGAAAATGAAAAAAGATCACGATCATCCTCTGGAATCAGAAATGGAACAGGCGCAGGTGCCGGTTCTGGCCGGCATTCCTGTAATCAAACAATTGAGACGTTTATCTGCGATCTTCTGCTTGATCGCAGTTGCTGCAACCACCACCGCGTACTCTGTCGACGAATACGACGTCGTCGTTTACGGTGGGACCCCCGGCGGCATCACGGCGGCCATTTCCGCGGCCCGGGAAGGGGTATCGGTCATATTGCTGGAGCAGACCCGACACGTGGGCGGGCTGACCACGAGCGGCTTGAACCGCGATGAATGCAACCACCTCGATCGCCAAACATTGGGTGGCCTCAGTGAGCAGTTTCTTGAAGAGGTCGTCAAACGGAGCGACGGCAGGTGGACCGAGGGCAGTAGCCGCACCTGGCAGTCCGGAATCGCCGAGCAGGTTTTCCTCGAAATGCTGGAGGAAGCCGGCGTGGAGGTGCGATACAAGCAGTTGCTGGATGAGGTCGAGAAAGACGACGCCCGAATCACCGAGCTTCGCGTTCAGGGCGGCGAGAGCTACCGGGCGAAGGTCTACATCGACACCACCTACGAAGGCGATCTCATGGCCAAGGCCGGGGTGTCCTACGCCATCGGGCGCGAGTCCGCAGCTCAATACGGCGAGTCGATTGCCGGCGTCCGCTACCTCGACGACAAGGTCGCCATCTCGCCCTTCGATGACGACGGCAAACTGCTCTTTGGCGTGATGCCAGGCAAGCCGCCGATCGCCGGTTCTGCGAGCGAGGTGCCGATCTGCTACAACGTCCGCCTGAATCTTACCACAGAGGAGGCCAACAGGGTCCCAATCGAGAAACCGAACAGCTACGACCCGATGCAGCATGAATTGCTGGCTCGCGCTCTCGAGGCGGGCCTGTTTAAAAATCTCACGGCCATCATCGGCCTCTACCCAATGGGCGACAGCGACAAGAGAGAGCTGAACAATCGCCAGTTTTCGATCGTGTCCATGAGCATCCCGGGCGCCCAGACCCCATGGGCTGAGGCCAGCTTTGAAGAGCGGGAAGCGATTCACCAAAAATACCGGGAATACACCCACGGAATGCTCTGGTTCCTGAAATCGGATCCGCGCGTATCCAAGAACATTCGCAGCGAGATGGCGCTGTATGGTTTCTGCAAAGATGAGTGGGCCGATAACGGCCATTGGCCCTACTATCTCTACATCCGCGCGGCCCGGCGGATGCAGGGAGAGGTCATCCTCACCGAAGCAGACATCATCGACGATCGGGACAAGGAAGATGTGATCCACGTCGGCTCTCACTTCATCGACTGCCACCACGCGGCACGCTACGTTTCCGACTCGGGCCACATCATCAACGAGGGACGGATCTGGAAAGTGGGGGCGCGGTTCGACATTCCCTATCGCGCGATCACACCGAAGGCTGGTGAGTGTTCCAACTTGTTAGTGCCAGTGTGCGCCTCTGCCAGTCACGTCGCCTTCTGCACGATCCGCCTCGAACCGACCTGGATGCACCTGGGCGAGGCGGCCGGGATCGCTGCGGTCATGGCCGCAAATGCAGACAAACCGGTGCGGGCGATCGACATCGAGCCGCTCC
>CAJXVQ010000383.1 GCA_913060685.1 uncultured Verrucomicrobiales bacterium | reverse complement strand
AGATCAGCCTCGGTCTCGTGGGCTCGGAGATGTGTATAAGAGACAGGAAGAAGGGGGATACCCGCATTTTTGCCAGTCTTGAAGTCGTGGCGAACGACGACTACGTCGATAAATTCAATGAAGTCCCAATTGCGGTGGCCCAGAAAAAGGAGCCCACTGCTGAGATTGGGGGCAAGGTCGCCTTTGACGTCACGCCCAAGAACTTCGGCCGCATTGCGGTTCAAACAGCCAAGCAGACGATGATGCAGCGTCTTCGACAGGCTGAGAAAGAGAAAATTTACGACGAATTCAAGGACAGGGCCGGTGACATCGTCAGTGGCTCCGTGCGACGTTTTGAGAAAAGCGATGTCATGGTTGATCTCGGTAAATTCGAAGCCCGGATGCCTTCCCGTGAGCGGGTCGGAACCGAGGAATACAACGTGGGCGATCGCATTCGCTGCTACGTCGTTTCTGTCGATAACGAGGGTCGTGGGCCTGAGATCATTCTTTCGCGCAGCCATCCCAACTTTGTTCGGCGCCTCTTTGAATCCGAAGTGGCTGAAATTTCCGACCGCACGGTGGAACTCCGTGCCGTTGCCCGTGAGGCCGGTTACCGGACCAAAGTGGCCGTTTTTACTCATGATGACAAAGTCGATCCCGTCGGCGCTTGCGTCGGTCTCCGCGGAGCCCGCGTAAAGAACATCGTTCGTGAGCTGAATAACGAGCGCGTTGATATCATCCGCTGGAATGACGATATTTCCGAGTTTGTCAGCGAGGCTCTTAAGCCCGCGCAAGTGCGTAGCCTGTCTCTCGACGAGGAAAACAAGGTGGTGAATGTCACCGTCGATGAAGAAGATCTCTCCAAAGCGATCGGACGTCGCGGCCAAAATGCCCGCCTGACTTCCAAGCTCACCGGCTGGGATGTTCAGGTGCGTAAGGACGAAAGCCAGCACGAGCAGTTTGAGGCACGCGTCGGTGATGCGGCTTCCCACCTCGCCGAGGCTCTCACCCTCGAGCCACTTCTTGCTGATAAGCTCTTTCGGGCTGGTGGTGTCACTATTGATATGGTTGCACAAATGCCTGCCGAGTATATCGCCCAAGCCGTCGGAGTAGAGATTGACGAAGCAACCCGCATTTTGGCCGCCTCGAAAGGTGAGGCTCCAGCAGCAGTTGAGGCGGAAGTCGAAGCTCCCGCTCCAGTCGAAGAAGCTCCTACCGCTGCTGAGGAAGCTCCCGCTCCAGTCGAAGAAACTCCCGCACCTGCTGAGGAGGATCCCGCTCCAGCTGAAGAGCCCCCCGCAGCGGCTGAGGAGACTCCTGCACCTGCTGAGGAGACCACTGAAGGATAGAAATAGAAATTTCTACCGTTAAGATATCATTCCCCCCAAGACCCACTGAAAGACCCGCATTAGCATGGCCGACGACAAAGACAATAAAGACTCCAAGAAAGACGAAGTTCTCGATCTCTTGAGCGAGAAGCCCAAGCCCTCACGTCGTGAGCGGCAGCGTCAGGAGGCGTCCAAGGTTAACACCGTGGACGATCAAAAGAAGGCCGCTTTGGATCTGGGGATCGAAGACGACCAGCCCAAGCGCAGCACGGTTCGTAAGACCAAGAATTCCGGAAAAGATATCCTTCCCAGTATTTCCAATCGCCTTGAGTCGAAGGAGGATCCAGATTTTGCCAAGATTCCTCCTTCTGCCGGGGAGGCTCCAGCGGAGGCCATCGCAGCCCCCGAGGATGATGCCGACGAGCCTTTGGGCGAGAACGTCATCAGCATCAAGCCTCCGATCATCGTCAGCGATCTCGCTGAGAAGATGGGCAAGATGGCCTTCGAGATCATGGCCGATCTTATCAAGCTTGAGGTTTTCGTGGCACCCACCCAGGCCATCGAGCCTGAGATCGCTGAGAAGGTCTGCGAAGCCCACGGATTTATCTTTGAGCGTGAGAAGCGTGAAAAAGGAGGCGGTGTTCACAAGGAAGAAGAAGTCTTCGTGGAACCCGAGCCCGAAGTGGAAGCTCCCGAGGAGCAAATGGCCTATCGTGCGCCCATCATTACTTTCATGGGCCATGTTGATCATGGTAAAACTTCTCTTCTCGACTACATCCGCAAGAGCCGGGTCGCTTCCGGTGAGGCCGGTGGCATCACCCAGCACGTGGGTGCTTATTCGGTGAAGCACGGAGAGCGAAGCATTACTTTCCTTGATACTCCTGGTCACGCCATCTTCTCCAAGATGCGCTCCCGTGGTGCCGACGTCACCGATATCGTGGTGATCGTGGTCGCCGCCGATGACGGCATCATGCCGCAGACCATTGAAGCGATCCAGCACGCCAAGGCCGCTGGTAAGACCATTATCGTGGCGATCAACAAGATTGATCTTCCTGCCGCTGATCCGATGCGTGTCATGACCCAGCTCATGGAGCACGAACTCGTTCCCTCCGAAATGGGTGGTGACACCGAGTGCATCAAAGTCTCCGCCCAGACAGGTGCGGGAATTGATGAACTTCTCGAGCTCATGGCGCTTCAGGCTGAAGTTCTCGAACTTCGAGCCAATCCCAAAGCCAACGTTCGCGGTTCTGTGATCGAAGCGAGTGTCAAGGCGGGTCGCGGTTCAACCGCCACCGTTATTGTCGAGAACGGAACGCTTAAGAACGGGCAGGCCTTCATCTGCGGTCCTTTCGCCGGAAAGGTTAAAACTCTCATCGATGATGCCGGCAATACGATTAAGGAAGCCGGCCCCTCCACTCCCGTGGAGGTTCTTGGTTTCGCCGAACTTCCAAACGTGGGCGATTCACTCGTCGGCATGGAAACCGAGCGTGCTGCCAAGAAGCTCTCTGAAGAGCGGATGGACGAGCGCCGTAAGGATCGTCTCGTGGCCCCCAGAAAAAAACGTCTGGAGGACATGCTTCAGGCAGTTTCCGGCGGTGGTAAGGCTCAGCTGAAACTCGTTCTCCGCACTGATGTGCAAGGCACCGCAGAAGCGATCAAGAACGCCATCATGGAGATCGAATCCGAAAAGGTGGAGGCCAACTTCATCATTGCCGGAGCCGGAGCGATCAACGAATCCGACGTTCTCATGGCCAGCTCTGCTGACGCCATCATCCTCGGCTTCAATGTCAAGGTGGACGGCAAGGCCGTGAAAGCCGCCAAGTCCGAAGGTGTTCAGGTAAAGCTTTACTCCATCGTCTACGAACTCATCGATCAGGTGAAGGAGGCCATGCTTGGACTACTTGATCCGGAGGTTCGCGAGACCGTCATTGGTCGCGCCACCGTCAAGCAGGTCTTCAAAGTCAACGGCGGCCGTGCCGCGGGTTGTATCATCAAGAGCGGCAAGGTGTCCCGCACCTCCCATGCCCGCGTTCTCCGTGGCAGGCAGCCGGTCTTCGATGGTAAGATGTCAACGCTTCGTCGTCACAACGATGAGGTTGATGAGGTCAAGCAGGGCATCGAGTGCGGTATCCGTCTCGGATCCTTCAACGATTACGAGGAAGGTGACACCATTGAGTGCTACAACCTCGATAAGGTCGACCAGACTCTCTAGTCACCTCTGAAATGGCAAAACGATTAGACCGGGTCAACGCACTTCTGCTGCGCGAGATTAGCGCAGTGGTTCAGCGGGATTTTGAGTGGAAGAATGCTCTTGTCACCATCACTGATGTTGACGTGACCCAGGATCTCAAGGAGGCCAAGGTCTTCGTCAGTATTCTGGGTGGTTCCACTCCCGGAATTCTGGATCAGCTTTCGAGGAAGCGTGGATTCATCCAGAGCAAGATCGCCAAGCGTGTCACAATGCGCAGCACTCCGGTGCTGAGTTTCCGGGTTGATGACTCAGCCGTGCGCGGTGTTGACGTTGTCAACCTGCTCGACGAAGTCGATAAGCTCCCGACTGCCCCGCCCGAAGAAGAAGAGGAGTCACCTTAAACGAGGGAGATTTCAGGAATTCAGGATCACACTTCGCAGCCTGTTTCGAAGGGGGTCATGAGCCATTCGATTTTTAATCCGGTCCTAGGTCGACTTCGTGGTCATCTTCTGCTCCTCTCCGGACGTGTCTGATTCGTCTACCGCTCCCTTGTATCTCTGTGGCCCTCTTGCTTCGGGGAAATCCGCCCTCGCAATCTCACTGTGCCTCGAACTCGATGGCGAAGTTGTGAACGCCGATCTCTTCCAGGCTTATCGGGGACTTGAGATCCTGAGCGGCGCACCGCATGAGGAAATTCAGGCCAAAGCACCTCATCATCTCTATGGCGTCCTCGATCCGAGCGAGGATTGTGGCCCCCTCGCATTTCGCGAAAAGGTCATTCCGGTCATCGCCGACATCCAGTCCCGTGGCAAACGCCCCATCGTGGTGGGTGGCAGTGGTGTCTATCTGAAGGCTCTCACGCACGGACCTTCCTCCATCCCCGAGCGCGATGACGCCCTGCGCGCCAAGTTCGAGGAGCGTAACAACGAGGATCTCTTCACCGAGCTCAAGTCGCTCGACCCCGAGGGCGCGGCCGCCACTGATCCCAAGAACCGTCGCTACCTCATCCGTGCGCTCGAGATCTGCCTCCTTTCCGGACAAAAAATGTCCGTCCTGAAAGCCGAGCAGTTCAAAAAGTTCGACGAGATCACCCTCGGCCTGCAAGGCCTCTACCTTCTCTGGGATAACGACAACAGCAAACAGCGCATCAGCTCGCGGACCATGCAGATCCTCGAAAAAGGCGGTGTCGAAGAAGTCGAAGCTCTCCGCGCAACCGCCTCCGCGACCTGTCGCAAAGTCATCGGCTTCTCGGAAATCGAGGAACTCATTGACGGAAAGCTCACTCTCAAAGAGGCCCACAAAGGCTTCCACACCAGCACCCGCCGGTCCGCCAAACGTCAACGCGCCTGGATGAAAAAAGAATCCTGGGTCGAGGATATCGAATGCCCGTTCCCATTCGACGCCAAAGTCGGTTCGTTTCGAGGCTAGATGTTGCGCGCCACTTTGATATCGGGGCGCGTTTCCAAAATGACATCAGGTGATTTTGGGCGGATTTCCGCGCTGTCATCGGGTTTTGTGACCAGTGGGGTCGTATTCTTGGTGTGCTGAACTTTGTGGTGGGAGGGTCATTTTCATGACGAATGAGGCTTTTTGGTGGTGTTTTCCGAGGCATGGCGGCAGCTCTTGATGGCGCGATTTTATGATGAGGAAGGGCTATGATGTCATCAATCACACATCTACCCATGGGGCTATTGCGCATATTTGGTGCGCTTCGCCTGTTTTTCCAGCCTTCAAATCCGACTCTCTCAGTCATCATTCACGATTCCCCACGCCCAAACTCCGACACCGCCGAAACGTCCGAACTCCTCACTAAAAAAGAACTCGCCCATCGCCTCCGCGTCAGTGATCGCAAGATCGAACCCGATAGAGACATGCCGCGTATACGGTGGGGGCGGACTATTCGTTTTGATTGGCAGGAGGTGCTGCATTCCCTACGACAAGGCGATCTAGCGTGAACTGGCGTAACCATATTGTCACCAAAAAATGAGGTGAAATAGGTCAAAATGAGCCGAAATAAACAAAAAAAAGCGGCCTGAGATGAGGCGGCTTTTTTTGCCTTAACTTACTGCATCCCAGTTAGTTTATATTGGCAGGCCCGTAGGGAGTCGAACCCCAATCTATGGTACCGGAAACCATTGTTCTATCCATTGAACTACGGGCCCTCCGAAAAGATGACGCAAGTTAGTCGAACCAAGGTGAATGTCAAAGAGCAAAATCATTCCGCGATCTATCTTGCGAAAACCAAAGGCTAGGCGACCTTCGCCTTTATGATGGAACAAGGGTTACAGTCTGACAGATTGAAGTCTGCGATTCTGGAAGCCAGCCGCGCCGACTTATCGTCTGTGTTCCGGCTCGCTTATGTGAGTCGGGCTTCCTCTCTATTTTTGCCAAGCGATTTGGAGGAGATTGGGCGGCTGTCTTCGCTTCGTAATCCGGGAGCAGATATCACCGGGATTCTTGTGATAGACAAGGGGGACATTCTACAAATCCTTGAGGGTGAAAAACACTCGGTCGTTGAGCTTTTTGAGAAAATTTCCAAGGATCCCCGCCACGAAAATATCCGGCAGGTTTCGGGTGGGGAAAAGGCGGCTCGACTTTTGAGTTGCTGGAGCCTTGTGGGTGGGGCGGGAGCGTCGGCGCCTGAAGGCCTAATGAATGATTTCCATCTTTTGCACGCTAAGCTTAGCACGCGTCGGGAAATTGAGGATATCACCGCAGAGCAGATTGAGTTATTAAAGGTGATTGCACTTTTCCGGTCAGTTCCTCTTTAGAGGGCTTCCCGATGTTCGAGGCCTGTCACGAGTGAGAAACGATCTCGAAGGTCGTTCGTCGATCTAGTCTTCGCGAATGTGGAAGAAGAACTTTTGGGGAGAGCCGTCAGGCACAAAAGAATGAGTGACTTCCGAGCCGGTCCCCTCGATCACCCCGGAGCTGACTTCCGACCACTCGGTCGTGTCGGAAACATCGGTCCCTCCAAAAACACGGTAAGTCCGGCCCTCGCCACTGGCAAAGGTCACGAGCACTTCTTCTCCATTGTATTCGACCTTCGAGACCGTAAGGGGAGGAGCATCGGGGAGGGGGGGGCAATGTCGGTAGGCGAGAGAGACTTTTAATATTCCTCCGGGAACAAAGGTGGCGGCGACAAAGAACCAGGTGTCGTCCTCGTGTAGAACCTGTCTCTTATACACATCTGACGCTGCCGACGA
>CAJXVQ010000382.1 GCA_913060685.1 uncultured Verrucomicrobiales bacterium | reverse complement strand
TCTACACAGAGTAGATCGTCGGCAGCGTCAGATGTGTATAAGAGACAGGAACTTGCGGATGCCAGGCTTGCAACGGTCACGGATGGTGGCGAGGTCAGGGACCATACCGAGGAACCAGAAGATCAGGGAAACAGTGAAGTAGGTCGAAACCGCGAACACGTCCCACAAGAGCGGTGACTTGAAGTTTTGCCAGACCGCATTCGAGTTGGGAATGGGAGCAAGGAACCAAGCCATCCAAACACGACCGACGTGGAAGGCCGGGAAGATACCGGCGCACATCACCGCGAAAATCGTCATGGCCTCAGCCGCCCGGTTAATCGAAGTCCGCCAGTTCTGGCGGGTTAGGAAAAGAATCGCGGAAATCAGGGTTCCGGCGTGTCCAATACCAATCCAGAAGACGAAGTTGACGATGGGCCAACCCCACATCACGCGGTTGGTGTTTCCCCAAACTCCGACTCCCGTTGAAACGAGATAAGTCAGACCACCAACAACACCAACAAGGGCGATGAGGGCGGAAGGAATGAATAGGATCCACCAGAGGAAGGGCTGTCGGCCTTCGACAACACCGCAGATACGCTCGGTGATCCAGTGATAGGAACGTTTGTTGAGAATCAACTGCTCGCGCTCGAGCACGGGGATTTTCACCGTGTTCGTGTTGGTCTCAGCCTGTGTGGTCGCTTCGGACATGGGTTCAATCGCAGGAAAAGGCTTCTCTGATTAGTGAATGTTGATCGTTGCCTGACCGAGGTATCTCGCATCGGGCATCTTATCGTTCGGATTCTTAACACGGGCCAGGTAGCTCGTGCGCGGACGGGTATTAATATACTGGAGCAGATCGTAGTTACGGGGGCTTCCCTCAACTTTCTTGTAGTCTGATCCCTGAATGATTTTGACGGAGTCGAGGACGTTCCCCTTCGCCCGGACAACTCTGGAGTTATTCTCGAGGAGGTTGCCAAAGGAAATTGCGCTGGTTGGGCAGGCATCCTGACAGGCTGTCTTGACACTATCGGTCTTGACGCGAAGATCCTTGGTGCGACTGACCGCCACATCGTATGACTTCTTGCCAGCGGCCAAAGTGTTCACCTTCTGCTGCTGCTTCTGCTTGATCTTGGCTGACTCGAGTCTCTGCACACAGTAGGTGCACTTCTCCATAACACCACGCATGCGAACTGTAACGTTTGGATTGCGTTGAAGATGAGGAGCCTCACCCACTTTCTTCTCTCCAAATGGTCCCTTGTAGAGGTTGCCCTTGATGAGAGGATTACGCTTGTTGTAGTCGAAAAAGTTGAAACGACGAGCCTTGTAGGGGCAGTTGTTCGCACAGTAACGGGTTCCGATGCAACGGTTGTAAGCCATTGAATTCAAGCCCTCTTCCGTGTGAATGGTTGCGTTCACGGGGCAAACGGTCTCGCATGGAGCCATTTCACACTGAACGCAAGCGACAGGTTGTGGAATGGATTCCGGATTCTGGGTGACCCACTCAGGATTCTCCTTGTCCTTGTTGACGTGACCATGTTCGACAGGATTTTCTTGCGAGGCAAAGTAGCGATCCATCCGGATCCAGTGCATTTCGCGACCCATTGCGACCTGATCCTTGCCAACCACAGGAATGTTGTTCTCGGCCTGACAGGCAACGAGACAAGCGTTACAACCGGTGCAGGTGTTGAGATCGATCGCCATCCCCCACTGGTGAATTTCATCAGCAAGGTGGGTCTTTTTCGCAAGTTCGGTCTTGGACCAGGTTTCGCTGCCCTCGGGCTTGTAGAGAGAGATGTTTGGCGGAGCGTGGGAATCCATTCCCTGCTTTTTCACCTTCTTCTTCTGCTCTTCAAAATCACCTTTTCCTTCGAGAGGCATCGTGGAAACTTCGCGAGCCAGAGCACGTCCATACATGGAATTGTGCTCCTGGGTGAGAGCCACCGGGTATTTTTCCTGAGTGATCTTAACGACACCGCCGGTCGCAAAATAGGCTGTCCCGGAAGTCCTGAGATGGTAGGCGTTAAAACCGGTGTTGATTCCAACCAAACTCACTGTCGGTTGATCCTTATCAAAGACGTGAGGGCCCTCACGTCCGTCATCAGCGGCTTGTCCATAGCCGACCGGAAGAGTGATGGCATTGTCGGCATGGCCGTAGGCAATGAGAACTGGAACTTTAAGTTGGCGACCATTCACGGTCACGATGATCATCGGGGAATGATTCCCCTCCCCTTCACCGGTTTCGTATCGGTTGGAGACTTTTGCCTCGCCCCCTCCTATCAGTGAGGTCTTGGGCTCAAGAGCAATCACCTGATCGTAAATCCCAAGCGCCTTGGCGGTGACCGGAGAAACCTGGGCCGCGTTGTCCCAAGTCAGCTTGGTCACTGGATCGGGTGATTCCTGCAACCAGGCGTTGTCGATGAAGCGGCCATCGAGCAGAGAAGCATCTGTTGCAAAAACGATCTCAAGCGCATTGGGCGTCGGAGTTGCTGACGCCTTGATCTCCGGAACAGTGACACTGAATTCACCAGCCGGGTCGTAGGAGGTGCCTTCTGCAAAACCGTCGGTCAGGGCATCGCGCCAGGACTCATCGTCGGATTTACCGGTGATTTCAGCGAAAGTAGTTTTCACCTCGCCCATCGCCGGGAAAAATTCCCCTTTGGCAAAATCACCGCCTCCAAGGACGTGAAGAAGATCGAGTTCCGAGATACCACCATAAAGAGGCATAATCATCGGCTGAATGAGCGAAACAACTCCGGATTCGCTCCGGGCATCGCTCCAGCTCTCGAGATAATGAGCCGCCGGAATGTGCCAATCGCAAGCCCATGCCGTGGCATCAAGGCGAAGGCCCCAATGGATCGTAACCTCGGCCTTTCTTCCGAGGACCTCACAAAAGGAGTCAGCATCGAAAACCGGATTCGAAGGAGTGAGGAACACCACGTTCGTGATCGTGTCGGCCTCAAGTTTGGCGCTGAGATCTGCAAGCGAACCGTATTGTCCGAGGCCCGTCTTAACGACCTTGATAGCAGCGGAACCGAGCTGCTCGTTCAGAGCGGCTGCGATCTGCTTCACCTCTTTGGTTTGGCGCGACCCGGCAAGCACAAGACCACCGGCAGCGGCACTCTTAAGGTCTGCCACGCACTCGTCGATCCAGCTTTCAAACTCGGCTGCCGCGTCTTCGGCACCTGGAAAAAGAGCTTTTTTGTCATCATCACTGGCGGAAAAAGAACCGACTCCAAAAGCTTTCGCGATCTCACCGGCAATGACGGCAACGCGGCTCGGCGCGACCCGCAAGCGGTGATCGGCCATTCCACCGGTTAAGCTGAACTGGGTCTCCACCTGATAAAGGCGGTTCATTTTGGAAGCATCGACATCACCCTCTTGAGAGTAGTCGGCATTTCCACCCTGACGTTTCTTCGAAAATTCCTTACTGTTTCCGATCGGATCAACACCGAGGAAGTCGCAATCGAGTGACAAAATCCGGGTCGCTTTTGAGAAGTCAACCACGTGGGAGATGCCCTTTTGAAGTGGCTCACCGGAAACCGCTTCGTAGGAAATGATGGTCGCACCTTTTCCGGCAAGCCCTTTGGCAAGGCGATTGCGGGTTGGGGAATCATCTTCTCCAAAGACCAAAGCAGTTTTAGAAAGGTCAAGAGCCTGAAGAGCTTCCTTCAGCTCGCTCTGGGTCGCTTGACTTCCTCCTTTGAGGATCTTTTGCGAACGAGATGGCGAGTAGAGATCGAGGACAGAAGCCTGGGTCTGGGCACATGTTCCTGACGAATCAGGATGATCCGGATTTGGCTCTAGTTTGGTAGGACGTCCTTCATAGGTCGTCACCACGAGAGGAACGGCTCCACCAGCCTTGGGGCGAGTGCTCGCATAGTAAAGCGGAGTGCCCGGGATGATCCACTCGGGAGCTTTCTTATAGGGGACAATATAAGTCTCGGGACGGCGACACGCGACAAGACCGATGCCAGCAAGAGCACTTGAAGCCCCCATCAGCTTGGTGAAACTCCGACGGGAGAGCTTTTGCTCCTCCTCGGTCAAAGTATCGCCTTCCGGGAATTCGCGGTCGAGACGGTTACGAAAACTCTCCGAGCCTTCCTTCTCGCCGAGACTACGCCAAGCGGTGGTGGTATCTCCTTTGGTCGGAGTGACAGGTGGGTTCCAGACGCGTTTGCTCATCTTGGGCAGGTAAAATTAACGGTGACAAGTCGCACAGGACTCCTTCGGTTGAACTCCCCAGTGCTTGCGGAGGAATAAGCCAAAATCTTCGGGGTCTTCGATTCGCTCCCCTTTTCCAACAATAAGGCCTTCGGTATCGATGACTTCATTATCCTGAAGGTAAATCTTGGGATCGTAGCTGAGATTAAAGACCTCCTCGAGCGGACGAAGGTGCTTCTCAGGCGCGCGGTGGCAATCAAGACACCATCCCATGGAATGAGTCTCGGCGTGGTAAACCTTCTCCATCTTGTTCACTTCCCCGTGGCAGCTCTTGCAAGAGACTCCACGGTTCAAGTGAGCGGAGTGGTTAAAATAGACGTAATCAGGAGCCTTGTGAACCCGCACCCACTCGATGGGCTTTCCTTCGACAGGCGTCCCGTCCTCATTCATGAGTGCGGTGTGAAACTCATCCACCCCCATGGCATCGCGAAGAGCTGCGAGCTTGGGCGAGCCTTTCTTGACGTGTTGGTGACAATTCCAACACGTGTTCGCAGTCGGAACATTGGCGTGGCCGGAATGCTCGACGAAACTGTGACAATAACGACAATCCATCCCCAACTGACTCACGTGGAGATTGTGGTCGAAGTGGATTGGTTGAGTGGGTTGGTAGCCGACTCGCTGCGCCTTTGGCGTCGCATAATAGGTAATACCAGCAACTACACCGGCTCCAAGCGCACCAAGACAAACCGCAATTTTCAGCGGCAATAAGTTTGTCCAACGGGGAAAAAAGTTTGCCATCGCTGAGGAAGTATTAGGAGCTTGTGAAATGTTTCACAAGGGGAAATTGTGAAAAATTTCACAAGCTCCTTAACCAACTGATCACCAATGATCAAAAATACTTCGACCCTTCGTGATATTGATGGAAAAAAAGCTCTTTCAGCTTCAAAAGCTGTCGCGCCGTGTCACCTTTTCGGGGAGTCGATCTTGAGGGGAACCACCTTACGCACTTCTTGCTCCTCGACGGACTCTCCTTGCCCATCCACCTCCTCCTGCTCGGGCGCAAGCACAGCAAGGAAAAGCAGGTTGTATTGATGCTGCAGGACCGCTGGAAACGACACCCTCCCGGGTTCTTTGATATTTTCCCGCAAGATCTTTGCCGAGAGATCGGAGATCATCTCCGTGCCCACCTTGCCCGCCAGATCCAACCCCACAAAGCGAGCTCCCAACTTACCGGTTCCTTCCACCAAATCGCTGGTGACTTTCTTTCCCTGAAGCGCAATTGAACTTCTCGCCGAAACGACATTCCCTTCTTCATCGAAGGTGACTTCAAGACTGGCATGGTCGTCAGAGGCAAGAAGCCCACGCAGATGGTCAATTCTGAGGGAGACAAAGATCCCACCAGTCGGAGTCGGGCTGATCTCAGGTTTCCAGCACCGATATTTGGAACCGGAGACTTCAAACCGGGCTGCCTTGCCCCCTTTATCTTTCCAGCCACCCATGGCTTCACCCATTTTGGCCAGTTTTAATTCGGGAGCGGCGACCAGGGGAAGAGCCAGGATTAAAAGGAGGGGCGTAAGAAGAAATCTCATCATTAACGGGGGAAAGACTGCATTAATACGGAAGGGCGAGCGAAAATATTCAAGGTCGACACAATTTTCCTCTTGCCTCGCCTCATCCGCATCGTATTTTACCCGTGATCAAAACGGAGAATCCGTGGAGATCACGCAGTTAATCCAAGTGAGGGTAAAGGTCCAATTCCTTTACCCTCATTTAGTTTCAGAGCCCCTAGGCCACGTCCATCACGAGGACTTTGGACCACCAGTCCTTGAATCCTGAGATGAATTCATCGTGGATGGCATCTCCTTCCTGATAGAGATCATGGCTTTTCATCGAATCAAACTTGAGGGAAATCGCGTAGTCGAAAGAATGGTCGGTTACCGGGCGATCCGGAGTTGGAGCAGGCTCACCCCAGTGGGAAGCTGCGATATTCGGAGAGAGGCACAGGGATTTGATCCCCGCCTCAAAGACAGCTCGATCGCTCTCGTTCTTACGACTTTCATCCAACCAAAAATAAACATGATGTTCCATGGCGCAATGGATAGCGGCCATGGAGCCCACTCACAAGCAAACACCCCGCTTCAGATGGTTGATTTTTTGCCCAGGTCGTGACAAACTTTACCCTCACGAGGACCCCTCCTCAAACGAACCTCTGCCCATGGCCCTCACCCCTTCCCTCCGGACCTCTCTTGCCGCCCTGATTTTCGGCTTGCTCATGCTCAGCCCGGGCATCGCTCAAAATGTTTCAGAAGAGGCCGCCTTTCAAGAAGCAGAACGCTACTACGCCGCAGGGATCGCTCACACCGATCGCTTCGAAAAAGGCCGTTACATGAACTATGTGATCGGTCTCTACACCCGGTATCTGGACTTTCACACAGGATCAAGGAACGAGGCCGCAGCCCGATTCCATCTTGGCTATGCCCGGCAGACGCTGGGTCGTATCGAGGAAGCCAGAAACACCTACACCTGTCTCTTATACACATCTCCGAGCCCACGAGACCGAGGCTGATC
>CAJXVQ010000381.1 GCA_913060685.1 uncultured Verrucomicrobiales bacterium | reverse complement strand
CTACACAGAGTAGATCGTCGGCAGCGTCAGATGTGTATAAGAGACAGATGCCACCCCGTGCCCCTTCCGCTGACCCAGCGTGTAGAGATGCAAGCCGTCATGCTTCCCCATCACCTTCCCATCCAAGTCGACAATCTCCCCCGGTGAATCAGGAACATGATGACGTAAAAAATCGCTCATCTTGATGTTCCCGATAAAACAAATCCCCTGCGAATCCTTCTTCTCCGCCGTCGGCAAATTGAAGCGCCGCGCCACCTCACGCACCTCGGGTTTCAGCATCTCACCGGCCGGAAAAAGGGCATGCTTCACCTGATGCTGGGTCATCATCGCCAGGAAATACGACTGATCCTTATTTGGATCCGCTCCACGCAGAAGATCCGCCCGACCATCCTTCCGCACCCGGCGCCTCGCGTAGTGGCCCGTTCCCACCGCCTCGAACCCCTGCTCCAGGGCATAGTCCAAAAATACGCCAAACTTCATCTCCCGATTGCACATCACGTCCGGATTCGGCGTCACGCCATCGCGATACCCTTCCAAGAGATAATCCACAATCCGCTCCCGATATTGGTCAATAAGATCCACCACCCGAAACTCAATCCCCAGCGCCTTCGCGACCGCATGGGCGTCATCCAGATCACTCTCCCACGGACAATCCCCCGGTAGCCCCTCCTCGTTGATCCAATTCTTCATGTATCCCCCCACGACCTCGTGTCCTTGCTCCAAGAGCAAAGCTGCCGCTGCCGAGGAATCCACCCCGCCCGAAAGTCCAACCATGATTCGTGCCACGCCCCATCTCTACCCCGTCAGCGAACAACCCGCAAGTCGGAGCAATGATTGATCGGGATCTCACACAAATGGCACTCGGTTAAGAGGGGGCTTCGCAGCAAGGCTGCCGGGGAATGAACATGACCGGGATGGATCATGCCACTATCCCAGTGCCACTCGATCTCACGCCATAAACTCCGCCAAGGGCCCGCGCTGATTCACCGCCTCACTCAATCCGAGATCCCGATCCCCATAATCATCGACCGGCATCCCCGCACCGTGTTGCAAGCTCATCAGGAAATTCGCGAGGACCCGATGCCCCGCCTGATTGTAATTCGGATAGTGCAAATACCTCCCGGTCTTGAAGGCTCCATTCATATTCCCCAACACCATCATCGGCATATTTTCATATCCGGTGTGGTGCTGACTTCCCGCATCACTCAGGAAAACGATCACGGTATTATCGAGCATTGTCCCATCACCCTCGGGAACGGCCTTCAACTTTCCGGCCAGTCCCGCGATCAACTCCATCTGGAAGGTTCGGATCTTCGCCCGCATCGCACGACCTTCCTTCCAATTCGAATCAAAACGATCTTCGCTCCCTTCAACGTCGGCGGTGTGCCCGATCTCATGCACCGAAATCTCCTTCATGCGTGCATGGTCAAACCCTTGGTATCTCACCTCCAATTGATCCGCTCGAATCGTGACCACATTGGTCAAGCCCGTGATCAGTGAAGAAGCGGCAAGATCAAAGTGAGCCTCAAGTCGATGGGTCTCGATCTCCGAAGTAAACTTATCATCCAACACCGGGGCCATCTTTGCCAATGAATCCCCCATCGTATTCAGCTTCACCTGACGATCCCGCAGCGCCTCAAACCCATGAAGATAATGATCCAGTTTCTCCTTCTCATTTGAATTGAGCGACTTCTTGGCACTCTTCACATCATCCACCAAAAAATCCATGAGGTTCCGATGAGCCTCCGCTTCGATCTTGGCACCATCCCCCGTCATCACCGTTCCAAAGATCTCCTTGTAGGCCAGCATCGCCGAGGCATAAGCCGGAGTCCTCGTATTCTTCCCTTGAGCCGAGATATCGAGGTAGCGAAAAAGCTCGTCCTTCTTCGTCCCAATATGAAACGCCAGGTGAGGAAAGATCCCGGGGAATTTCTTCGCCAATGTGGCGTCAAGCGTCTCCTTCCTCGGCGGAGCATGATCGCCGGAAGTGTAGGCACCCAGCACTCCGAAGTGCCCGCCATGCGGACCTTTGCAGATCTTGCTCGAAAGCCCCTGAATGATCGAAAGCTGATCCTTGAAGGGCTCGAGAGATTTCATGCTCTCATTCAGCTTCAGGTTTGCCAAGGGACGGTCCACCAGCTTGTCCAGCTTCAGCCGATCGGCTCCAAATTCTTCCAGCCCTTCCGGCACAATGCCATAGGGACGGAGTCCGTTTCCCCGAACGACAAAAACAAAGCGCTTCGGCAGACCCGCGGGATCACCCGCAGCTTCGGCTCTCAAGTGCTGCATAAACGGAGCCAGGGCCAACGACCCTGCTCCCATGTTGCGAAGGAAATTTCTGCGGTTGACCATCATTCTTTGGAGTTGGGATTTCTTCGATAAAGGAAAGAGTCTGACGTCAATAGCGAGACAAGGAGAGCCTTAAAACTCCCACCGCTTTCAACGAAGGCCTGATCCGCAGCCATGAGCGTGGGAGAGTCATCAAGCGTCTCATTCCGCCCCATCCAATAACGGAAGGCGTGACGAACAAAAGACTGGCGGACCCGCTCGGAGCGAGCCAATCGGCCCACAAGTTCAATGGCACTCTCGAACGGCCCATCGAGATCCGGATCACCGGTCCCTCTCAATTCTCCCCTGGCATTGACTGGCTTGGACACTGCAATCGGCGGTTCAGCCCCGGCGATCCGATGCTCCAGATCAGCAATGCGACGCTGCTGTTCCTGATCATCCACCTTAAGCCAATGCTCTTCCTCCTTCGTCCAGCGCTTCAGGTTATTTTCGTAGTTCCGCTTTGCCGATTGATAATTTTTGACCTCCTTGGCCGGCTCTTCCAATCCCGCCAACATCTCGCGGGCATGCGCCACCTTCCCGGCCCTTCCCTTGGTATCGTAGCTTCGCCATTTTCTTAAATCTGTCCGCCAGTTCTTGAGCTGTCCCTCATACCTCCGTTTCTCTTTGAAATACTTGTCGGCATCTCCGAGGACGATCTCCTTTCGGAATCTTCCAAAATCATCATAAGCCTCGAAGGCTTCCCCCAGCGGATTCATCTGCTTATGGCAACGCCAACATTCCTCCTCCCGCAGGATCACCATTCGTTCCCTGAAAGTCAGTTGGTCATTCTCAGGAACCTTGGCATCCACTCCGATCGGCACCTCGGGAACCAAATCCGCTAAAAGATGTTCACGAATCCACTTCCCTCTTCGAATGGGGTCATTCTCGGTATTGGCACTATGCGCGACCAACCAGGCCGGATGGGTGAGCATGCCAGCCCTCTCATTTTCAGGAAGAGCGATCAAGTCACCGGGATCCCGTCGCACTGCATCCGCCTTATCTTCATCCAGGTTGTAGGCATAGACATGGTTTGACCCAATTCCCGGCCACTTTCCGGTCTTGGCAATCGCTTGAAACTCTTCCCCATATTTCTCGGCCACTCCGCGGTAGCGATTGTTCCCTTCCAAAAGCGCCTTCATCCGCTCGTCCTTGAAATAATCCATGGGATAATGGCGACTCGTCAAAAGCTTGGAGAGGACATTTTGATCTTTCTCCAGAATGCTCAAAACAAACATGTCGGCATCTTTACGCAGTCGATTGGCATGATGATGGGCACCGCGTTCCTTATCCTTAAAAACATCCGGTGCGGCAGCATACCCAAAGAATTCCTGAAAGAAGCGAAGGACCCGTGGACGATGTTGATAGTAGTCTTCGCCCCACCGGTGATACATGGGATAGTGCCAATATCGCTTCTCTTCATCTTCTTGGTCCAAGATTCTTCGTACTTCCCGCGCCACATCTCCACGGTTCATCAACCGCCCATCGCCCGCCGCTTTCAAAAGCGCGCCATCCGGCTTGTCATAGAAAGCAAAAGAAAGGGCATAAGCCAGCTCCTGCGAACCCAGCATGCGCCGCCCATCCGGAGTTTCTTTGCCAAGCCCGACCTCCATCCGAAAAACAAACTCCTGCGACATGAGCATCCCGACAATGAGCGACCGAAACCCAAGCCCCAGACCGCCAAGCTCACGATTCTTCTCAAACAAGCCCTCAATCAATCGCTCCCGATCCCTCTCTGTCGGCTCCCTCTGAAAGACCTGCTTGAAGAGCTCAACGAGCGCTTTTTCGACCTCTTCATCGCTCGGCGTTTCCGCACCTTCCTTGAACATCCCATTCAAAAACCGATTCATGTGCGACCTCACCGGCGACACCAGATGTTCCGCGATCAAATTGCTGTTTCGCAACATCGTCTTAATCGTCGCCTCATCCGCGAACAAACTCGCATAATCCTGGATTCCCTTCCCCCCGAGTCCGAGGAGTGGCTGGGAAACCTTGATTCGCATCTCACTCGCAAAACGCGAATAAATCTGGGGGCTCTTCCGCCAGAGACGAGGGGGCGAGAAGGCAGGACCTTTGAACTCTCCGCTAAAAAGATCATCATGATCAACCCGGTTCGCCTGATGTGGCAGGGCCAACTTGGCGGGATCATGCCCCCTCCCGATCTTACGAAGCTCTCCGGAAACCCACCCCTGCAGTTTACTACGATCCACCTTGGATGGCTGCGGCTCATCCTCGGGCGGCATGTCGCCAAGACTGATCATTTCAAGAATCTTCTCCCAGCGAACGGCATCTTTTCCGTTGGAGATCAATCCGTCGATATCATGGACCGTAAAATCCGCCTTCTGCTTTTTCTCGCCATGACAGCTGTAGCAGTGCTCAGCCAGAAAGGGCTTGATGTGAGTTTCGAAATCCTGCAACTCGTCCGATTTTGACACTCCACTCACGAGCAGCAAACCCATCGCCACAAGCCAAAATCTAAAGCTCTTGAGAAACCGAAAAAATAGCACATTTAGAGATACAGCAGAAATCCACCTGATATTTCCAACTTAAAATCGATTCGATCACCAACAGGGCTCTGGGCGGAACGGCTCTCGGTTAAGGAGATTTTTTGGCCAAAGGTCTTCTTCATATCAGCCCAGCGCATCGCGCTGGGTATTGGGGTGGTTCCCGCTGTCCGCTGAAGGCGAACCTCATAAGCCTGCCCTTGTGACCTTGTCCTTCAGACAACTCGCGCGGTTCCCCTTCCACATGGGGCGGCTCTCCGTTCTGCCCCATGCTGGTATTACACAGGCCTTTGGCCAAGTTGCCAAAGCTCCCACACCTTAACCGGGCACCATTCGCTCTATGCAAAAATATCCATCGCCGGTTTTCCGATCCCATCCTTGGTCGCGTAAAACGGACGCCCCTCGATATCGAAGGAGGTCTTGGGAGAAATGCCCATCGCCTGAAAAATCGTGGCATGCATGTCCTCGACATTGACAGGATTCTCAACCGCCACAAAGGGGCGTTCATCCGCTGTCTTGCCGTATTGAAACCCCTTCTTCACGCCACCACCAAACATGAGAACATTGGTTCCACCCGTAAAATGACGGTGCTGACCATAGTGCTTCATCTCGGTAATAATGTCCACTTTGTGAGATGTCTGATCCCTGGCATTTGAACCGGGAACTCCCTCGATCATCATATCTCGACTAAACTCACTTGCGATCACCACGAGGGTCCGTTCAAGCATTCCACGCTCCTCCAGATCCCGGATCAGTTGGGCAATCGGGAGATCAATTTCTTCTTTCAGGCGCTTCACTGTGGTGTGCCCTTTCTCATGGGTGTCCCAGTGTTTGAAGGGTTGATATTCCGTAGTGACCTCGATGAAGCGAGATCCCGATTCCGCCAAACGGCGAGCCAAAAGACAGCCCTGTCCAAAACGGGTCTTCCCATAAGGAGCAGCAGATTTTTCATCTTCCTTGGTCAGATCAAAGGCGACAGCTTCCTTCGAACTCAACAAGCGGTGAGCCTTGTCCATGGAGCGCAGCATCGATTCCTGCTGAAATTCACTGCCGCTTTTCCCGATCTGCCCTTCAGAAACCAGCTTCTTGTAAAACTTGTATCGGTTCGCAAATCGCCCCGGCGTCATCCCTTTCGGTGGCTGGACCGCCCCAATCGCTTGATCGGGGTATGGCAGCAAGAACGGACCAAACTCACTGCCGAAAAACCCGCCGGTGTGGAAGGCCTTGAGTTCCTCTTTCTCACCCACCCCTTCAAGTCGCTGCCCGATGTCGATAAAGGCCGGCATGGCCTCATTTCTTTGACCCAAAACCTTGGCCATCCAGGCACCAATGTGCGGAGCGGCCACCGTCTGGGGAGGGACATATCCGGTGTGCCAATGATACTGGTGACGTGAGTGCAAAATGTGACCAAGGTCCGGCTGCACCGCGGAGCGAATGATGGTACCACGATCCATGACCTTGGCGATTTCCTCAAAGCCTTCGGTAAAGTTAATCCCGCTCACCGAAGTTGGAATCGCCGGAAAAGTGCTCCCGACATCGGAAACACGAAGTCCCTTCTTGAAGGGTTCGTAGTGCTTGGGATCAAAGCTATCAGGAGCGGCCATCCCTCCTCCCATCCAGAGGAGAATGCAGCAATCAGCCTTGGCTTCCGGTTGCTCCACCTTCTCTTCACCCGGAAGCCTTGGAGCGCTCATCGCGAGAGTCGCCGCCGAGGCCGCACCCAGTTTTTTGAGGAAGTCGCGACGGTTTTCAAATTCGAGAGGAATCGACATAAAATTTACTTTTCTACTTAGTTGATGAATTGAAATTCGGGGAGCATGAGCACCGTCCAGAGGCTGTCTCTTATACACATCTCCGAGCCCACGAGACCGAGGCTGATCTC
>CAJXVQ010000380.1 GCA_913060685.1 uncultured Verrucomicrobiales bacterium | reverse complement strand
CGAGATCAGCCTCGGTCTCGTGGGCTCGGAGATGTGTATAAGAGACAGGTTTGAAATACACCTCGCCGATCAACTTCGCGGGCTGTCCTGCGATGTCCGTGCCACTTGGCAGGAGCCGCTCTACTGGAGTTCCTATCGGCTCCCACTTTGTCGCGGCCAAGGGAGAGGACCGTCTGCTCTACGAGCTTGCATACGAATTGGAGGAGGCGCGGCCTTGGCGGGCGCTCTGGGCACCGTTCTCGTTGAAATATATTCCAGTCTAAATGAACTGTTCCGTCATCCGCAAGGTCGTCGTATGGGTGCCGTTCCACCTGATGGTGGGTTTGGCAATGGGGGAGGAATCGGCCTCTTCGGCCGAGGACTTCTTGGGTGGCCCTTCAAGCATTGGCTATCAACTGCAAATCAACAAGGCCCCGCCCTTAGACTCGTTGACCCATCCCTGGCATTCCTTTAAGTTGAGGGTGCGGGAGCGCTCCGGATTAGACTTCAATTTGGATTATGCGACCCTCTACCAGAATGCCGGTTCGTCTTTGAATGGAAACGATGAGGCCTTCAGTGGAGTCTTCCGACTCTACGGGAAGTGGGAGCTGCTTGGGCGAGGAACAAAGAATGTCGGATCGCTCATCGCAAAGGTTGAAAATCGTGAGCGACTCGGTGGTGACGTGGTGCCCGGAAGCCTTGGCGGCAACCTTGGATATTTCGGCACCACCGGGGCCAGCTTCACAGACGCCGGGTGGTTTCTCGCCCCGCTCTACTGGGAGCAATTCCTGGCGGATGGCCGGGCCGCGTTCGTGGTGGGAAGGCTTGATAGTCTCGATTTTGTGGACATCTCAGGATACTCCGGCCAGTGGCAGAGATTTCAGAATGGATCGCTCCTCGTCAATTCGACCATTCCTTATCCGGATCTGGGACTTGGAGCGGGAGCAGGATTCAAGGTGGGCGCTGACTGGTGGCTAGGGGCGACGATCCACGACGCGAACGGAGCTGGGAGTGAGTTCGATTTTCTTGTCGATGGAGCGGAGTTTTTTAAGCAGGCCTATCTCAGTTGGTCTCCTGACCGCAGTCGACGCATGGACCGTGCGGCCCACCTGACCGTCTGGCATGCCGACGAGAGAAGCGGGAGCGGAATTGATGATGGCTGGGGGGTGGCCCTCTCTGCGAATTGGATGCTCGACTGTGGGCTGATGCCCTTCATGAGAACAGGATGGGCGGAGGGAGCGGCGTCTCGCGCAGATGCGACCGTGGTTGGTGGCATGGTGTATCGCCCGGGCAATGGGATTGGCGAGTTTGGAGCCGCGTTGGGATGGGAAAGTCTTTCAGGTGACGGTTTGGGAGACCAAACAGCAGCCGAAATCTTCTTCCGTTGGGATCTCAATTCACACTTCTCTTTGACTCCGTCAGTTCAGGTGTTGTTCGATCCGGCGCTCAACCCGTCTGATGACGCGATTGTTCTTGGAGGGGTTCGAGCTCGTTTCAGTTTCTGACTGATGGTGCTCTCAAAATACGAGGCCGGACGAGACGCTGGTGGGAAGCGCGAGTGATTTCAAACGCCGTATCCTGAAACGAAGTTCGAAGAAATCGGGGCCGCAATCGGCGGAACCGGATCTCATCCTGGCGTCTTGCGCCTGCAAAACGATAAAAAGTGGCATAAGCCCGACCTTCTGTTTGTGGAGTTCGCGGTGAACGATGGTGGTGCTTCGCCGGAACAAAACCACAAGGCGATGGAAGGCATTGTGTGGCAAACTTGGCGCGCACCCCCGACGATCGACATCTGCTTTGTCGCCTTGCACTTTAAACCTCTCGACCTTGTGTGGGCCTGTGAGAGCGTGTGCTTCATTGATGACGGCTTCCAAGTCGTCATCTTACCGCTTGGCCACCGAGCAAGTAACAAGCTTTTCGTAATCCCGGAGTCGCGGCCCGTTTACCTTTGAGGGAGTCCAGTTTCACCGTTTTGATGAGCGGGGCGAGGATCAGCTGGCGCAGGAGGCTCGACAGGCACGGATTGTTGAGCAGGAAAGGGTAGGGTTTTTTCGCTCACGGCACCGGGCTTTTTTGCAGGCAAGTGGATGACCTCCGCCTTCGCCAACTTCAACCAAAAGATGGGATAGGGCGCACCTTCGAGGTGATAGATCGTCGCTAAACCAGTCGCCAATTCGAAGTTTTTCCTGAATCTTGAAAAATCATCAATCGTGGCCTTCAATCGAATACGGTCTCCAGCTTTGAATGGTCCCACCTTTGCATCACTAAGCACAATCGCATTTAGGTAACCCAACATCAGTTCCTTCCCATCGATCACTTGCTTCTTGCCAATCTTGGGGGCGAACACAATGTGATCATCATAGGTTTTTTCCGCGTCACTCTGCAGTTCAAACTCCCACTCCACTGTCCGGTTCTTGACCTTCTCGTTCGCAAGATACTGGAGAGTTCCTTTGCCGGCATCAAAATCCACATATCCTCCGTAGCCGTCGGTGATTGCCTCCGTCTCATCAGAGTCATCGAGAGTCTTGGCACTTGGCACTTTGGCCTTACTCACCAACGCCCCAAGTTCATCATCAAAGCGCTGGATATCCTTCGTCCATGCAGGGCTGGGCATCGGCACGAGCTTAATCTCTGGCTCGGCCTCGCTTTGAGCAAAACTCAGATTCATGAGCGCGAGAAAAAACGAGCCCGCAATACGGGCCGTCTTCATTACCAAGGGGGTTGTGCAGGTCATCGAAGTCTATGGTTATTGAATGATTTTTCAGGAAACCAGGCTGCACAATTCAGGAAGTTTCTTTAGAAGCATCAAGTTTCGGAGTTCACCTTGTTTGATAACCTTTCGGCAGGGCCTTCGACAAGTTTCATTTCCTTTTGGAGATCCTGCCCTCTACTCCGAGATCTACAAGGGGGGCCATACCGTCGACCACGCAGGAACGGATCCCTCTTTGACATCAAACTCCAGCCCGACTCCATGTCTGTCTGAGAACTTCGCACCGGCTGCGTGAATCTCCTCACCAAAATCTACGACGAGAAATTCGTCACTCAATGCTATCGCAACTTCCGAAAACACCTCCGCCAGAGGATTTAGGAATAGAGACTTGAAAAAGCCATTGACCAAAATCCTTGGCCCAAGCCGCTCTCTAAGAATGACCGTCCTCCCCATCCTTAGCGTTCTGATTTTTCTGACATCTTGGTCCGGGGCGACCAATCCCGAATTTACGACCGCCCCGCAGCCAACACACTCAGGCCGAAGTTCTGGCGGCAACGATTCACTGCGTTCTCTTGGTTTCCAACCCCACTCCCACTCGTCCTCTCGACGTCCGGATTACCACCGAAAATAAGAAGGATCAAAAATGGGCCGGCCCCTTCGCCAAAAAACACATACGACTCCCTGATAGATACCAAAAGCCGGTGGCTCCCACACCGGTCGGAGACAGTTTCATAAAGACCGACGGCTTTGGCATCCAATATGTCATCTCCCCGACACTCAACCCACAGCATCGCACTCCTAAAACAGTCCCGGTGATTTTGCCCACGGCCTACTGGCTTACCGACGGAAAACTTCCGCCTCTGGTTCCATCCTGGCCCGAAACACATTCCAGTAGCTTCAGCAAGGATCCTCTCCAATTTTTGAATCAACCCTCCAGCCATGTTCATAACCTCTTTGGTGAGCGTCGGTTTTCTCTGGAACTCAATCCACTCCTCCAAGGCATCCAGGAACCTTCACTCCACGTCAACTCGGAGAACGATATTGTAGAGGTCCATCTATCTGTGTGGAAGCCATCACCCGACACCCTTCCTTCCATTCTAGCGGCATTGGCGATGACCACTAAACTCAACCATGACAAGCCGATGCGAATCACGATCAACAGTGCTGCGGAGGATTCGGAAATCCTAAAAATCCTCATGGCAACTGAAGGCTGGGAAAAAGTGACGCTTCCAAAACGATCCGGTATCTCCACGACCTTTGATTACGATCCCAAGACAACGACCCTTGTTCAAGGAACGCTCCCGGGCGGGATCCTCATCAGCTCACGCCCCGATGGCCGAATCTCCCTCAAGCCGCCCAAGAAGTAAGCTTGTTCACACCCGCATAGTGCTTACTGATCATCGGTCAGGGGCTGATCAGCCCCATCTGAATTGATTTTCGCCGATCTATTGGGGGATGAGAGCGAACCCGTTATTCACCGCCCGCAAGTCGCGGAACTCTGATTCTCCAGAACTGCTTCCTCTTGCTGCTGGGTTCAAGATTGAAATTTTGCAGACCACCGGCAGTACTGGTGATAGCACCGACTGAAGTCCATACCGTTTCGGCAAGATTTGGACTTGTCTCAATTAGGAATGTTTGTCGCCATCCTTCAGCCTGCCAGTTGATGCTAAGATCGGGTGACAAACTCACCTCGGGAACTGCGCGATCATCAATATTTGAAATCGCACGAATCAACCCGGAATCATTTGTCGTGATCAAAAGGTCGCCATTTGTGGCCACATGAAGACCTCTGGGTTCGGAAATTTTATCTCCCGGAGTTGTTCGATCCTGTCCATCTCCGCCTTGTTCATCGCCACTCCCGCGGCCTTGTAAAAAGAGATGGGCATTGCCATCCAAATCGACCCACCAAACATCGCCACCTTTATGGGTTGCCAGGAAATAACTTCCGTCGGATAAAACCGCGACACCACGAACTTCTTCCAAAGCGACAGTCAGAGCCGGTGAACCAGACACGGTATTTCCACTTGCATTGCCTGTTCCAGCGATGACCTCCGGATCGACTCCATCACGAAGTCGGTAAACCTGGTGAGCTTGTCGGCAAGTCACCAGCAAGGAGCCATCGGGAGCGAGGTCGATATTTCCAAAACTGCCCGGAAGCTCGGCCAATGTCTCAAAAAGGCCATCCACCGCGGACCATCTTTTGACTCGTTGCAATCCCCCAATGATCGTCTCGCCACAAAAATACACACTTTGACAATCAGGAGTAGCGACCAAACCGCGACCATTGCCAAAACCAGCGGAATAGGTGAAAAGTGTCTCACAGATCCCCTCTGCATTCACCTTTCTCACTTTGCTTTTCCCGAGATCTAGAATGAGAAAGCTCCCGTCCGCAAAGACATGGAGTCCATTCGGATCGAGCAAGTTCACCTCGGTCGCTGGAGTTGGTGTGTCAGGGCTATCGGGGATCACCGGGCTATTATCGTGTGTTCCCGCCACGGTCCGAATTTCTGATCCATCGGCACTGACTCTCAAGATTCCATTTGAATCTTTGTCTGCAATGTAAACCCGCCCCATCGCATCAGTGCCACAATCATGCGGCCGGGACAGCTCTGCATCACGTGGATTTCCACCTTCAAAAGCCGTCTGCCAACTCGAGTTGCGAGTCCCATCTTCTCCTTTCCCGGCAATCGTCCGAAGTGTGCGATAGCGATCCTGCACGGAGAGAGGTTCCGCAGAAGTCACCCACATTCCCAAGCCATAACTTACTAAAAGAAAACGTTTCATCAGATAGACCACTTTCGCAAAAAAAAGACAGTCCATCAAGAGAAGATCAACGACAAGAATTCCAGAGTGATGAATTTGGCCAAAATCAGGCCATTGATCCAGGTCGAAGAATAGTCCAAAAGGAATTGAATCCCACCCCAAATGAAAATCTCCGTTGAAGACACTCTCGTTCGATGAGTGGGGATACGCGGGCAAGAGTGTCGTAGTGCTCAGCCACCGCAAGGTCGCCCACTCGAAACCTTACCATCGCCCGAAAGACACGCCCTGAAACTACGTTGACTACTTGTCGACCCGAATTCCTATGACCCATTCATCACCCATTACCCGCCCCTCGATGCTCACCCGTTTCGCCCTCGCCGGGGCCGGTTTCCTCTTCGCCACCTTGGCGATGGCAGTTCCTCCAAAGGCCACCATCCACGAAATCAAAACCATCTCCTACCAACCCGGCCTCTACTGCGGCTGGCCCACCGTCACCCGCCGCGCCAACGGCGAGCTCCTCGTCGTCTGGTCCGGCGGTCGCGCCGGCCACATCTGTCCCTTCGGTCGCGTCGATATGATGCGCTCAAACGACAACGGCGAGACATGGACCTTCCCCCGCGTCGTCCTCGACACTCCCATTGACGACCGCGACGCCGGCGTCCTCGAGACAGCCAAGGGCTCCATCCTCATCACCACTTTCACTTCCCTCGCCTACGAAGCCTACCTCGAGAGAAAGAAAGACACTCCCGAAGAAGCCGAATGGCTCGCTGCTCACAACCGGCTCGACGCCGAAGAGCGCAAGGCCCTTGTTGACAACTGGGTCCTCCGCTCCACCGACGGCGGACAGACCTTCTCCGCCCCCTCCCGCGTCCCCGTCAATTCACCCCATGGTCCCATCCAGCTTTCAGACGGCCGACTCCTCTACGCCGGCAAGAAACTCTGGACCGACGAAAAGAAGATCGGTATCGCCGAATCCCACGACGACGGCGTCACCTGGAAATGGCTTGCCGGGATTCCCACGCGTCCCGGCGACTCCGCGCCCGAGGCCTACCACGAACTTCACGCCGTCGAAGCCGCCAACGGCACCCTCGTCGCCCAGATCCGAAACCACAATCCCGCCAACAAGGGCGAAACCCTCCAAACCGAATCCGACGACGGAGGCAAGACCTGGAGCGTCCCGCACTCCATCGGAGTCTGGGGTCTTCCCTCCCACCTCACCCGCCTCTCCGATGGTCGCCTCCTCATGACCTACGGCTACCGCCGC
>CAJXVQ010000379.1 GCA_913060685.1 uncultured Verrucomicrobiales bacterium | reverse complement strand
GAGATCAGCCTCGGTCTCGTGGGCTCGGAGATGTGTATAAGAGACAGCTCATCGACCAAACGAAATTCCCCTTTCCGTGGGGAATGACCGACCCGCGCTCGGCTCGTCTCATCCACAAATTCCAGGAAGCACTCTTTGACCGGACTCCGGCAGCCTCTGTCCCCCTGGCCGTCCTTCTCAATCCGGCCAGTCAAGCCGTTGCGATCTATCGCGGCGAGTTCCCGGTCGCAGAGGTCTTGCAAGACTGGCGTGCCATTGGGACTGCCAACGAAACCCAACTCCACCACTTTGCTCCGCCCATGGGTGGAACGTGGTTCACCAATCCACTCCCGCAACGAGAGGTGAGCCGATTGTTCCCGGCAGCGACCAAATAAGCCCAAGCTTAATCCCCCTGCACCATCACCACGATTTGTCGGGAGTGCGGTTGGTCCCGGTGCTCGAAAAGAAAAAGCCCCTGCCAGGTGCCCAAGGTCATGAGACCATTCACGATGGGGATGACCTCGCTGGTCCGCGTGAGAACCATCCGGATGTGTGAGGGCATGTCGTCGGGGCCCTCATAAGTATGAACAAAGTATGGGGTGTCCTCGGGAACAAGATGGTCAAAAAATGCATGCAGGTCGGTTCGCGCGCTGGCGTCCGCGTTTTCCATCATGACCAGGCTCGCACTGGTGTGTTGCACGAAAACAGTGACGGTGCCCGTCGTGATCGCGGCTTCCGCCACGATAGTCTCGACTTGGCGGGTGATTTCATAGGTCCCCTTTCCCGAGGTCCGGACGGAAAGACTGGCAGCGTGGTTGGGCATGGATGGAACCTTGCCACTCAGGGCCTCTCCTTTTCAAGTCAACCTTCGCAGGAATTGATGAGCTTTACCGGGGATTTTTGAGCCACGTAAAACGCCGGGCCGGAGGGATTGCCGAACTCGGTTGATGGCGGGGGAGACAGAAGCGGCGAGAGGAGAACGAGTGTCCCGCTTGTTTTCCGGACAACCGGCTTAGAATTTCTCCTGCTGGTCCTCCGGTTTTCTGGGAACAGGCGGCGTGCCTTGATCGGGGATCGGCTGAAAAATTACGGGCTCACGGTTATCAGGCCGGCTCTCCGGTCCCTTTGGCCACATCAAGACAACCATAATCAGCGCGGCGTAGGCCAAGCCGCTCGCCACCACCAATCTGCCGGAGCCTACACTACGAAACCATGCGATGGACTTCCCCAAAACGCCCAAAGGAGCAGCTTCAGGTCTGGCGTCGCCGTCCCTTCGTTTCTGAAACTCTTCAAGAAAGTCGTCAAAATAACCCTCGCGCGGCACTTCGTATCGCTTGAGACGGATCAACTTTTGGATCTGTTCTTCTTCGTTGCTCATAGATTGACTTGGATTGATTCAGTCGGGATTTTTGGCACTTAACGGATAAACTCTTCCAAATGCCCTTGGAGTTGCTGGTGGGCGTAGAAGAGTCTGGAGCGGATCGTTCCCTCCGATACTTTAAGAATTTTGCTGATTTCAGCGTGGGGAATTCCTTGGATATCAAACATGGTCACAACCGCTCTATGGTCATCAGACAGCGCCTGCATTGCTTCGTTCAATTTTTTTTGAAGTTCGTTCACGTCGCTCTGGTGGCGGGGGTTGGCCGCGTGCCCGATATCGATCATGGCCTCGTCATTTTGAATCCCGGTATCGATATCATCCAGACTCCAGGCCGCCCGGCGCTTGCGCTTCTTGAGGAAGTTCAAGGTCATGTTGGTCGCGATGGCGTAAATCCAAGTGTAAAAGGATGAGGTGCCGCGGAATCGCGGCAAAGAGCGATAGGCTTTGGCAAAGATGTCCTGGAGAAGATCGTTGGTGTCCTCCCGGTTCGAGGTCATGTGATAAACCATGCCGTAAAGGCGTGGACTGAATTTCACGACAAGCGCATCGAAAGCCGCCATTTCACCCGCCTGCGCACGGCGCACGAGTTCACGATCAGCATCGGCTGAAGACTCTTTCGCGGAATCAGTGGGCATAAAAACGGGGACGATCGCTGATGAAGAAGCTTCGGACACAAGCATACGGACAAGTTGGCCCGCAGTCTGTTCAATTTATCTTTGAAGAAGATCGCTCGATGATCACACCCACCCAGTCGGTCTCCGGTAAAATAAATTTTTCGAGCTCTACCCGGACCTTCTTCACCGGGAAATCCGCAAGCACCAATGCCGCGATATCTTGCGCCAAGGTCTCAATCAAATGCCGCTCCCCTGCCCCTGCCAGCAGGCGCACACGGTCAGCGACAGCCTTGTAGTCCACGGTGCCGTCAATGCGATCCTCCTCAGGAAAGGAGGCCGTATCCATGACGAGATGGACCCGCAGCGACTGCGGCGCGGCGCGCTCCTCCCCGGGCACACCAATTCGAGTGGTCACCCGCAAACCGCGAATCAAAATCTGGTCGTTCATCTCGCTGGTTCCGGGTGTTTCGCGGAATCTTCCAACCATTGCCGGAAGTCCCCCATATGGTCAAAGAAATGATGAGGCTCGCTTTGAGCCAACCGATCCACCGGATCGTAGCCTGTTGCCACTGCTACCGACGCAATCCCGCCGTGTTTGGCGGTATGAATATCGTGGACCATGTCCCCCACGAAAGCAGTCTCATCAACAGCGAGACCATGTCCGCTCAAGATTCCGCCAATCCGCTCGCGTTTGTCAATGACACCCGCGTAGATGGCCTCAAAGTGGCCGTGCAGGCCAAAATCATGGGCCTGCTCCGTAAAAAGTCCAACGTCCATGCTGGAGAGCACAAAACACCGGATCTTCTGGTCGCGGCACCAATCCAGCATTTCCCTCGCGTGAGGAAGAACCGTCACCCCTTGCGGAGATTCGTTGAAGGAAGAGCGAAACGTATCCTCGAGTGTTTCGATCGGAACTCCCGGAAGCATCTCGTCATAAAATTCCGGATACGGGAGACGAAAGCGTTGTCGAAATTCCTCACGTGACATGGACGGCACCTGATGCTCGTTCAGGACCGCATTGGTCGCATGGAGAGTCGGAGGAAGGTCATCGACCAAAGTTCCGGACCAATCAAAAAGCAGGGAGCGATATCTCATAGGCGCTTGAATCTAGCCGATGGTGAGCCGAAGAGAAGTGACATTTTCCTCCCCGAGTTCGCTTTGAAGCCTCCGGAGCAATCCGGGCTTCAATTGCTCCAGATGGTAGCGCATCGCTGGCTGTAACACTTTGAGAGTCAGGCAGCCTTTACGAATCGAGACCGGCTCGGTTTGCTTTGCGACCAACTCGCCGGCGAGCGAACTCCACGCTTCTTTCACCCGCTCCTCATCCAGACCACCCCGAACCCCGATGGAGTCCAGAATCGCCTCAATGTGCGCCGAGGCTTCGGAAATATTTTTATTCAGATTGAGGGGGCGACGTGCCCCAACCCACTGGCTGACAATGTCAGCCCGCATATTTTTGGGGCCAAGCGGCTTGACCTTGCGTGAGACCGGTTTGCGTCCCATGGCTCAGCTTAGCCTTCCTCCCCGTCTTCGCCGATTGCTTCAACAGGACAACCTTCAAGAGCCTCCATACACAGAGCGTGTTCCTCGTCATTCCCCGGCTGCTTGTAGACATAGGAGTAACCCTCCTCGTCAGAACGCTGGAAGTTTTCAGGAGCGGTTTCGCGGCAGAGATCGCAATCGATGCACTGGGAATCGACATAGAACTTTCCAACAACGCTTTCGGGATTTTTATCTTCGAGATCAGCCATAGCTTGTTGCTGCAAACTGTTCACACCCTCTCCCAAAGATGCAATCACTTTTTGCACCGTTGATTCACGCGTTGCATTTGCCGGTTGGGGTGACTATCTCTCTTCGCAACAGACATGAAGAACCAACCCTCCGACCCGAAAAACGAACCCAAAGATGATTTTTGGGATCTCGGCGATGACGACCTCGAATTGGAGAAGATCCCTGAAGAGAAGCCGGTAGAACCGGTAATCACTCCAATCCTGGAGGAAGAAACCGAGCCCGCTCACGCTGGGCAGGACCTCAGTGCGCCTTCGAGAGATTTGGAAACCAATCAACCAACGCCCGCTTCGAAACCCGGGCAAAAGAGGGTCCGCGTCAGCTCATCCACGAGTGAGCACCGCCCAACTTCCATGGTTGAGAAGATTTTAATCGTCATTCTGATCCTGACCTTGGCTGGTTTGGCATTCTGGGGAGTGACCGCATTCTTTGACCATGCCCCCAATGGGGAAGTGGTTGAATTTAACGATGACTTTCCGATCAAAGGGGAAAAGATCACGATCGGGAATGTCGAAACCTGGTGGCGCGAACCCGTGCGCGACGGTGACGATCCCGATGTCGGCGTGGTGATCGAAGCGAGACTCATCCCCTGCGCCAAGATCAAATTGGTCGAGAGCGGCTCAGCCACACTTCAAGTGAGCTTCCGGGACGGCGAAGACAAGCTCATCGGCGATACGATAAACCTCTCCGTGCAAAACGGAAAATTCACGCGATCTGAATCCGATGAAATTGACGTTCACGCAACTTCCGGATTCAGAAACCCCTCTCGTATCAACGCTTACGTCAACGGGGATATTCCCGCTTGGTCCGTTGCCATTGTTGAAGGTAGCAGCACCGAAAACCCTCTCGTAAGAGCCCGTATCGAAGCGAATCGTAACGAAACCAAATAGAACCATGTCCGACAATCCCGCTCCTCTCGTGCCTGCAGAAGGTTGGCACGTCATGCACCTTTACTACTCCGTCGACCACAGCCAGTGGTCACTTCTTACAGAATCCGAGCAACGTCAGGCCAAGACCGACCTCAGTGAACTGGTCCAGGAAATCCGCTCCCACAAGGACACCCAACTCCTCATCTTCGCGGTCGCCACACCCAAGGCAGACCTTGGCTTCATGCTCCTCACCCCTGACTTGCATGACGCCACTCATTTCGAAAAACGCCTCACTCTTGCCCTTGGGCCCGATGTTCTCACGCCGACCTATTCCTACCTCTCACAGACCGAGCGATCCGAATACACCACCAGCAGCGAGCAATACGGCCGGGATACCCTCATCGGCGAGGAAGGAATGACCGAAGGAAGCGATGAATTCGTCGCCGCCCTCAAGGAATTCGACGAGCGTATGGTGCACTACCTCAAGCACCGCATGTACCCGGTCCTCCCCGACTGGCCGGCCATTTGCTTCTATCCCATGTCCAAGCGCCGCGCCGCGCACGATGACTACAACTGGTATTCCCTTGAGCACGACGCCCGCGCCAAGCTCATGAAAGGGCACATGAAAACCGGTCGCAAATACGCCGGCAAGATTCTCCAACTCATCACCGGATCCACCGGGCTTGATGAACACGAATGGGGCGTCACCCTCCTCGCCAAGGACACTCTGGAAATCAAAAACATCGTTTACGAGATGCGTTTCGATGAAGTCTCAGCCCGTTACGCCGAGTTCGGCGACTTCTACATCGGCATGCAGCTTCCGCTCAACGAACTCTTCAAACGCATCTGCCTGTAGGATGAAACGACTTTGGATCGGACTCCTTGCCTCGCTTCTTCTGGCCTCATGTTCCAGTTACTCGGGTGACTTCGGAGCCGAGACCAAGAAGTTCAATCAATCCACCAAGCCCGCTTCCACCCCCTCCGGTCCATGGAAAGGAACCTGGAAAAGCGAAGTCAATGGCCACCACGGCCCACTGTGGTGCGTTGTTTCGCAGGACAAAGTGGATCCCTCCCTCTGGAATTTTCGCTATCGCGCCGGCTGGGGCATTCTTAAATTTGGCGACTACACCCACCAGCTCCAAGCCAATCTCGATCGGCGCACCAGCAACCTGCCCCTTAAAGGCAAAATGACCCTGCCCAAGAACTTCGGCACTTACGCCATCGAAGGAGTTGCCTCCCCCATCAACTTCAACGTCCGCTACCACGGAAACGGCGACAAAGGCACCATGACTCTCACCCGCCCATAGCCACTCCTTCCGAATCTTCAGCGTTCTCCGTGGTTGCCCCGGTCAGGCCCCTCAACGATTCGTCAGATCCGTGGTTAAAAAATCCCCACGTCGAGCCGCCCCTTCAACAATCACACCAAGGTTCAATCGGCAAGAGCTCCGCCGCATCCCGGGCCTCTCGCGACGGAAAAAGATACAGCGCATAGCCGCCGTGGCCTCCACCACAATACTTCCGGGCCACACTCCCCGGCACCTCGGACAACTCCTCCATCCCCTCTCCCAGCTGGGCCGCATAGGACATCAAAACAGCCTCCGCCAACTTGGAGATCGACTCAGCCATCACCGCTTCTCTTGCCATCGCCCCGGCCCGCTCAATGAGATCATAGTCGCGCTCCAGATCCACCGAACCCGGCGTATCGTGCTGACTTCCGGTCCATAAAAGAGCCATTCTGCCTTCGAGAAACGAGCCATCTCTCTTGAAATCCAATCTCGGGCGGGGCCCGCTTTTCCAAACGCACACCCCGGTCTCGCGAATCACCGCCGGGTCCTGCCAACCCACTCCCAAATCGAGCTCCGCCTGCACCGGATCCCGACCATTCAAAAGAGCCCACGCCGCACTTCCCCCCAATCCCGCCCGCTGCTCGTAAGACCAATCCTTTAAACTCACCTTTGGCGAAATCGCACAGTTCACAATGAAGCCCCCTTCCCTCGCGCGGGCCGGAACATCCAGCCACCCTCCACCAAAATCCACCCTTACGGGTGTCTTGGCCAGCCCACTGATACGATTCCTGTCTCTTATACACATCTGACGCTGCCGACGATCTACTCTGTGTAG
>CAJXVQ010000378.1 GCA_913060685.1 uncultured Verrucomicrobiales bacterium | reverse complement strand
TCTACACAGAGTAGATCGTCGGCAGCGTCAGATGTGTATAAGAGACAGGTCCGGAGGCCTTCGATATTTCGCCCCGATGTCTTCCCCTCCCTGATGGCAAGGTGGTCATTTGGCGTGAATTGGGACGTTGGGTTTTTGGAATCGGTAAGCCGGGGCACGCGCTTTACTTCCAGTGTCTTTCCAGTGATCGGCTCGATGCCCGGGCCGGAAATGAAATCCGCCTGGCCCTCACCCAGCTTCAAATGCAGGGATTGCTGAAGGTTCTTCCTGGGAGTGTCGTGGTGTGGTCACACGGTTCATCGTCCGATGCCCGTCCCGAGGAGTTGGAGTTTTTGGCCCGTGGCCTTGAGATGCCCGTCGAGTCTTCTCCGCGTCCCGCGCCGACGTGGCCGGCTCCCCCCAGCCGCCTCTTGCCGGCCGATGTTCGCTCCGAGCGCCTGGCTGTCCGGGGAAAGCGTAATCGTAACATCCTCATCGCGGCCCTGCTGGTGGTCTATCTCGGCATTCTCGCCTTTCTCTACTTCGATCTTCAGAAGGCTAAGAAGGCCGCCGCCCTCGCCCAGAGAGATGCCAATGCCATTTCCGGCGATGCGGCTCTGCTCTTGGCGCACCAAGCCAAGTGGGATGAGCTCCGGCCAGTGGTAGAGACTGAATTCCAGCCCTTTGAGGTCTTTCTGGCCAGCTATCGGGCCTTGCCGAATACGAAGCAGGACAGGTTCATTCGCATCAAGAAGGCCTCCTTCACGAACCAATTTCGTGAGATTGACGGAGATTTAAAAGTGAGTCGCGAGGTCGTTCTGGAGGGGCAGGCCGAGCAGGAAAATCAGCCGCAAATTCCTATATTCGCCGGGAATTTACGCTCCAGCCGCGACCTTGAGCTCTATCGATGGGCAATTCAGCCAGAAATCGTAGACAAAAGAAGCGGGAAACTGACTTTTACCTTTGTCGGCACCGCAACCGAATAATCCACGCATCATGTCTGAACGCGAAAAAAAGCTCCTCCTCTTTCTTGGAGTCACCTTCTTCATTATCCTGAACTTTATCGGGTTTAATCTTCTTTACCTGCCGGCTATCAAGGATGCGGAGAATGAGGGGATTAATGCTGAACGAAAGCTCAAAGGTGCCGAAACGGTCTTGGCCTTACGTGATACCTACGAGCCTGAGATGGCTTGGCTCACACGCAGTGGGACCGCCACGACCTCTCCTCTTGTTGCTCAATCGAAGCTCCAGACCCTTCTCCGTGAGCAGGCCACCCGCCGCAAACTTGAGATTCGTGATTCCCGCATCATTCCTTTTCAGCCCGGTGAGAACTACGATCGCGTCAAAGTCCTCTTCAAGGTGACCGGCATGGAGCGCGACGTCTTTTCCTGGCTCACTTCCATTCATCAGGTCGCCCAGCGACAGGTGGTGACCAAGATGGAGATCAAACCCCAGAACAACGATCTCACCCGTATCGAGGTGGAGGTCGAAGTCGAAAAATGGATTATTACGGCCAACGACGAGACTTAAAATCACCCCACTCAAATCTATGAAACTCCTTCCAACTTTCCTTTTCACTGTTTTAGCCGGTGGCGTGGTCCTTGCGGCTCCGCCTCAGATCCATCGCGCTGATCGCTACAAGGATCTCTATTTGAACTCGGCCATCACCGATCCGCCGCTTAAGGTAGAAGAGGAAGCTGAGATCAACGATCTCCCGGACTGGGTCCTCGTGGGTGTCAGCAAGTATGTTGGCCGGGTTGAGGTCGAGATCATGAATATCAAGGACCGCACGCGGGTTCGCATTCCCGGGAAAGATGCCACCGAGATGGGCTTCGCAATCAAGGAGATTCAGCAAGGTGGAAACTATATCGACGACACCGTCGTCGTGCTCAAGAAGGGGAACAATGTTGGCGAGGTCCACTTTGATGCCAAGTATCTTGTTTTGAAGAAAGTGGCCGGGCCCTCCGTTGCCAAAGGGAATACGCAGGGAAAGACGGATCCCAACAAAGGGCGAACCTCGAAAGATAAAAAGCCACCCACTCCCGGGAGTCGTCCGGGAGGCAGCTCAGGTAGCCCGTCGAAGACTCCGCCACGTCCGGGGACGACGACCAGTAACGTGCCGCGGCCCACAACCGCCGCGACCAAGACCCAGTCATCAGGCTCTACCTCGAGTAAAAGATCCCGTTGGATCAAGCCGACCAAATAATTTTCACGCAATCTTTTTCCTATCGAATCCATCACTATGAAATTTTCACTTACTCTTCTCCTTGGCCTCTCGCTCGGTGCGATGGCTCAGGAACCACCGGCACCCGGCACTCCGGTGCCTCAGCCTGGTGTTCCTGCTCCGGTGCCCGCCACCCTGCCAGTGGCACCAACCGGGGGTGGTATTGTCAGGGGGAGGACCGTTGATCCCAATGGTCTGGTGGTCACCGCCAATGACTTTATCCAAGAGGCCAACATCACGGCACTGCGTGCTGCTCAAATGTATGAAGACTATAGTGGCAAGAGGGTGATTATGACCAATGCGGTGGCCCAAAGTGAGGTTTCCTTCACGATGCGGGGACCATTGACCAATGGCGAAGCGGCCCGCTTTCTCCAGCTGACCTTGCTTGCCGAGGGGCTGGCAATGATGCCGATTCCCGAGGAACCGGAAATCGTTCGCCTGATCCCTTCCGGGCCGATCACGGCACCAGGCCAGGTTCCCAAGGAGCTTTATTTCGATGAGTTCGAGCTTCCAGTCGAAGATCAGTTGGTGATGTATCAGATGATTTTCAGGTATTTGAAGCCCGAAGAAGCATTGAAAGTTTTGCAATCTGCGATGGGTCAGCTGAGTGCCTCTGGAACGATTGCGGCGGTCCCGAATGCCTCTTCCCTTATTATCACGGAGAGTGCCTCATTGATCCGTCAGATGATCAAGATTCAGAAAGCCATCGATGTGCCCACGCCGGTTGGTGAGAAATGGGTGGAGGTGACCTACGGAGATGTCGATGAGATTGCCGAGCGCATGAACGAGATCTACAACGAACAGGGGAACACCCGGCAAACGACCCGGACGACCCGGGCCAACACCCCTCCAAACCCAGGAACCACTCCGGGCGCAGCGACGTCAGGTGAAGATATTCCCCTGCGAATCATTGGGGTGCGCCGGACCAGTCGTATTCTTTTGGTGGGCCGTCCTACTGATTTGATCGCAGCCCAGTCAATGATTGAGAGCTTTGACAAACCCAGTAGCGGCAATACCCGGCAGACTTTCCGCCTTCGCTACATGAGAGTCTCTGACTTTCTCACGATTGCAGAGAACGGGATTACCGCGATTCTGAGTGATGGGGCAACAACCGGCGCTGGTGGTGCCGGCGGGGGGCGACAACTCTCATCCCAGAACAACAATTCTCGAAATACCCAGAGCAACCGAAGCACCAATAACCAATCGACTGGACAGCAGGGCGGTCAGGGCGGTCAGGGTGGTGGAACGCGGACCAATATTGAGGCTCAAAATATACCCACCTATCCCGAGTCGCTTTTAGTAGGCCGGACATTGCTGGTCGCTGATAATGTCGCGAACACGATCGTCGTGAATGGTCCTCCACACCACATTGAGATTGTACGGGATCTGATTGGTGATCTCGATACCGAAGCCCAGCAAGTCGCTCTTTCGGCAGTGGTCGGGAGTTATGGTCTCGGAGACGACATGAATTTCGGCCTTGATTTGGCCCAGGCTCTTCAGGAATCGGGTTCAAATTTCGCCGCCGCTGGTGCGTCCAGTTTTGGTGGGGTGCCGGCTCTGCTCCCTCCATCGGCCCTCGCAACCTTGGGTGACCTGCTGACTGCGAACGGAAATTCTGGAAATGGTCTTTCTCTATACGGATTTTTCGGCGATGATTTCGGGGTTTTCATCAATGCTCTCGAAACCCAGACCAAGTTTAAAACGCTTGAGCGAACGGTGCTGACGACACGGAATAACCGGGTTGCCTCGCTTTCCTCTGGTCAAAAGATCGCCATCCCAAGTGGCACCTTCTCCGGAGGGGTAAACCAAGGTGGTACGCAGACGCAAATCAATTATGAGAACGTGGTTCTTGAAATTGATATTCAGCCTTTGATTAACTCGGATAATCAAGTGACTCTGGAGATCTCATTGGTGCGCGATTCGGTGGGATTAGATCGTGTCGTGGGTGAACTCACAGTACCTGACATTAATACCGAGTCCCTGACCACCTCCGTGACCGTGGAAGATGGTTCGGCTGTGATCCTGGGAGGGATCATGACGACGATGACTTCGGATACGCAAAAGGGAGTGCCGTTCTTGAGCCGTATTCCGGGAATCGGTCGACTCTTCGGTTCGACGGGTGATTCGACCACGGAATCGGAGCTCATCGTCATGATTCAGCCCCGCATTATCAACAGTCAGGGTGATTTTGACAACTTCAGGGAGGACTATGGACAATCCACTCTTCATACCAACGCGGCTTACCAGAATTTCCCCGCGAATAGAGGGTTCCTTCCCCCTCGGGGAACCATGCCTGCTAGCAATGATAGTGCCAAAGGTGGAGGGGTAGTTCCCGTCAAGACCACCCAGCCTACGAAAGTCGACCCTCCTAAAAAGAGGCGGACAGCCGGGCGCAAGAAGAGCTACCTCCGATAGTCCCGGCTACTTTCTCTGACTTTCAAAACGCCTTACCTGCCTCCGGCAGTGGGTGTAACTGAAAGTTGTGGTCACGCAGCCTTATGTTGCCAGAGTTCGTCCCATCGATTGTTGGCTCGTAGGGCGCGGAGTTGAGCCATTTCCTCAGCTCGTTCGAGGCGCCACCAAGCTCCGGGAATTTTGAGCCGCTTTTGGAGAATATGGCGATGGGCACTTTCCACTTCTCCTGATCCAATCGGGAGATTCCCCTCAATCGCTGCCGCATAATCAAGCTGTCCTTTTTCTTCTCGCTTTCCCAAATACTTGATCGCAATTGCCACCGGATGATCGCTCTCTTCGGTCCATTCAGGGTTGAGTTTTTCAAGGGCTTTTATGACTTCTTTTGCGCGGCTCTTTTTTAAGGATTCTTTGCACTGCCACAACCAAAGTTTCCTCTCATCTGCTGACATTCTCGTACTTTGGGCCGCCGCTGCCAGGTAGTCACAGGCATGAAAAATATCTAACAAAAATTTGCACTGGGTTCCAAAGTGAAGTTCGTATTGGTCTGCAATCCAGCGGGCCCCATCCGAGACGGCGTGGACATGGGTCTCAGGCGTCATCCCTCTGAACTGACAACATTCCAGCATCATGAAGCCAATCACCAGGGGCTCGCCCAGGGCCACTCCGTAATAAGTGTCAGCGAGCTTGGGATTGCTGACGGTGCTGACTCGAATTTCTTTCCAATGACACTTTCGATGTTTTCGGCGGTCCTGATTCGTCGCGCCTTTCGGTGGTTCGGTGTTGATGATGGGCAACATCGAGCCATCGACCTCCGAAACAAGCACCTCTGCAGCGGTGACTGTTTCGGGCTTGTTTGAGTTGTGTGCTTTTGCCTCCCGACAGACTTGCGTGGTGACTTTGTCGATGGTGTATCGCGGCACATCGATGCGGTAATGTTCCCGCAGAGCTTGCTCGGTTTGGGCAAAACTGCGCTCCACGCTGAAGTCTGCAATCCGTCGACTCAATATGCGTGAACACCCCCGATGGGTCACTTTGGCGAAATCTCTGAAGGGATGGACCCGGGGTCCTTTATCCGGGAGTCGCAGGATTTGTTGTTCGATCTCTATGGTGCCAAAGGTGGTATACCACTGGAGTTTTTTTTAGAATGTTTGTGGGGCATGGGGTCATCTTGACGGGTCTTCTCAAGTGCTGATTTTTGGGTGTTGTGGGCCCATTGCTCCATCATGGTGACGCCAAGTTCCTGCAGGGATTTTATCAGGCTGGCTTCCGCTTCGTCTGCATTCATTCCCTCGGCGACTTCCTGCTCAAAGCGGCTCACGATCACTTGAATCTGCCCGGCCATCAACGGGTTCTTACGTAAGGCGCGCAGGAGGATTTCTTCTTCGAGATTTGGCTCCAACGGTTCTTTCTCTGGTGTCTCTTTGTCACTCATTGACTCCCGATGATAGTCAGGTGTTCAAAAGTACAAGTCAAAAATCAGCTTTTTTCAGTGATGCCCACAACTTTCAGTTACACCCTCTGGCAGTGAGGCGTTTTCTTTTTTCAGAGTTCATCCGCGAGGATGGAAGTTTTTGTGAACGGCTTTGAGGCGCTTTTGATCCACGTGGGTGTAGATCTGGGTCGTGGCGATATCGGCGTGTCCCAGGAGTTCCTGGATGACCCGGAGGTCGGCGCCGTTTTCGAGGAGATGGGTCGCGAAGGAATGCCGGAGGAGGTGGGGATAGATGTTCTGGTCGATCCCGGCCTGTTTGGCCCGTTCCTTGACGATTTGGCGAACGCGGTCGGGCGAGATCGGACCACCTCGAATGGAGAGAAAGATATGCGAAGAGGTTTTTCTCGTCACCAATGCCGGTCTCTCGAGGGTCAGGTATTGATCGAGGGCGGTGAGGGCCTTTCCTCCGACTGGAACGAGGCGGGTTTTGTTTCCCTTGCCGGTGATCCGCAGGAAGTGGTCGTCTTGATCGAGATACTCAAGCCGGGCGCCGCAGAGTTCTGAAAGTCGGAGTCCCGAGGCATAGAAAAGCTCAAGGAGAGCAAGGTCCCGTTTTCCGAGTCTTTTCTCCGGATTGATCGAGGTGAGAAGTTGCTCAACAGTTTGAGCATTGAGGCTGTCTCTTATACACATCTGACGCTGCCGACGATCTACTCTGTGT
>CAJXVQ010000377.1 GCA_913060685.1 uncultured Verrucomicrobiales bacterium | reverse complement strand
CCGTATTCGGGGGCCATGTTGGCGATGGTGGCGCGGTCGGGGAGGCTGAGGGCCTCGGCTCCGGGGCCGTAGAACTCGACGAATTTTCCGACGACGCCGTGGGCGCGGAGGATCTCGGTGATGCGGAGGGTGAGATCGGTGGCGGTGACGCCTTCGGCGAGGGCTCCGTGGAGGTAGACGCCGACGACTTCGGGTACGAGGAAGGTGACGGGTTGACCGAGCATGCCGGCTTCGGCTTCAATGCCGCCCACGCCCCAACCGACGACGCCAAGGCCGTTGATCATGGTGGTGTGGGAATCGGTGCCGACGAGGGTGTCGGGGTAGAAGATGTTGTCTTTATCGAGGACACCTTTGGCGAGATACTCGAGATTGACCTGGTGAACGATTCCAATTCCGGGAGGGACGACGCCGAAAGTATCGAATGCTTGTTGTCCCCACTTGAGGAATTCGTAGCGCTCCTGGTTGCGGATGAACTCGATGGAAAGGTTGCGATCAAGGGCGGACTGGGAGCCGGCGAAGTCGACCTGGACGGAGTGATCGACGACGAGATCGACGGGGACGAGAGGTTCGACGATGGAAGGATCAGCTCCGGCGGCCTTGGCAGCATCGCGCATGGCGGCGAGGTCAACGACGAGGGGGACTCCAGTGAAATCCTGGAGGACGACGCGGGCGACGGTGAAGGGGACTTCGTAGTTGCCGGGAGATGGAGCGTTCCAGGTGGCGAGGTTTTTGATATCGGACTCGGTGACTTTACGGCCGTCGAGATTGCGGAGGAGGGATTCGAGAACGATGCGGATGGAGACGGGGAGGCGGGCGACGTCGGCGATACCGAGTCCCTTAAGGGCAGGGAGGGAGTGGTAGGTGGCTTCGGAGCCGGAACCGGTTTTGAAGGTGCGTTTCGTGTCCATGATCCTTGAGTTTAGGATGGATCAGGGGGATCGCCAAAAAAAATCCGGCGCAGGACAAGGCCTGTGCCGGATTTTTGGTGAGAGGTAGTGGTCTAGGAACTCATCGCGGCGATGGGCGGCGCGAATTTGGTAAGGTCAATGCCTTCGACGGCTTGTTTGTATTCCACGATGGTCGGGGTGCGACCGAGGATGGAGGCGAGGACGACGACGGGGGTCGAGGAGAGGAGTGACTCTCCCTTTTTACGCTCGGAGTCTTCCACGACGCGTCCCTGGAAAAGGCGGGTGGAGGTGGCCATGACGGTGTCGCCTTTGGCCGCTTTTTCCTGATTCCCCATGCAGAGGTTACAGCCGGGGCGCTCGAGATACATCATGTTTTGATACTCGGTGCGGGCGGCGCCTTTCGGGTCGTCGTCGTCGAACTCGAAGCCGGAATACTTTTGGAGCATGTCCCAATCGCCTTCGGCCTTGAGTTCATCGATGATGTTATAAGTGGGGGCCGCGACGATGAGGGGAGCCTTGAACTCGACCTTGCCTGACTGCTTTTCAATGTTGCCAAGCATCTTGGAAACGATCTTGAGGTCGCCCTTGTGAACCATGCAGGAGCCGACGAAGCCGAGGTCGATGAGCTTCTCACCTTGGTAGAAGGAGAGGGGGCGGATCACGTCGTGAGTGTAGCGCTTCGAGACGTCTTCGTTATAGACGTCGGGGTCGGCGATCATGGGCTCGTTGATGAGGTCGAGATCGACGACGAATTCGGCGGAATAGCGGGCGTTCGCGTCTGGTGTGAGAGCGGGCTTTTCGCCGGAGCGGATTTCTTCGATGCGCTTGTTGGCGATATCGATGAGGCCTTGGAGGACTTGTTTTTTGTTGTCCATGCCCTTGTCGATCATGATCTGGATACGTCCTTTGGCGATCTCGAGGGACTCGATGAGGGTGTCATCCTGTGAAATACAGATGGAGGCCTTGGCCTTCATTTCGGCAGTCCAGTCGGTGAAAGTGAAGGCCTGGTCGGCGGGGAGGGTGCCGATGTGCACTTCGATGACGCGTCCCTGGAAGATGTTATCGCCAAACTTCTTGAGCATCTGGGACTGGGTGGCGTGGACGACGTCGCGGAAATCCATGTGAGATTTGAGATCGCCCTTAAAGGTGACCTTGACCGACTCGGGGATGGGCATGGTGGCCTCGCCAGTGGCAAGAGCGAGGGCGACGGTGCCGGAATCCGCTCCGAAGGCGACGCCCTTTGACATGCGGGTGTGGGAGTCTCCGCCGATGATGATGGCCCATTCATCGACGGTGAGGTCGTTGAGGACCTTGTGAATGACGTCGGTCATGGCGTGGTATCCGCCCTCCGGGTCACGTGCGGTGATGAGGCCGAAGTCGTTCATGAAGGACATGAGCTTCGGGATGTTGGCTTTGGATTTATTATCCCAGACGGAGGCGGTGTGGCAGCCCGATTGGTAGGCTCCATCGACGATGGGCGAGATGACGGTTGCGGCCATGGCCTCGAGTTCCTGGGAGGTCATGAGCCCGGTGGTGTCTTGAGAGCCGACGATGTTTACCTCGACGCGGACATCTGATCCGGCGTGAAGAGTGAGGCCGGGAGTGGTGCCAACGGCGTTCTTGTTGAAAATCTTTTCGACGGCAGTGAGGCCCTGACCTGCGTGCGAGATTTCTTTGGAAGGAGCGAAAACGGGGATGAGTTCGACACCAAGGGTTGCGGCGGCGAAACTTTGGAGCTTTTTCCCGAAGACGATGGCATAGGAGCCTTTGGCTTTGATGAACTCGACTTTTTGCGGAGTGAGAGCGGAGGAGATATCGACCAGTTCCTTTTCGTCTTGGTAGAGCTTTTTGTCCTTGGTGTTGATGGTGAGGACGGTTCCGGTTTCGACCGAGTAGGTTTGTTCGAGGACGGGGTCTCCGTTTTCGTTTAGGATGGTCTTGCCATCGGCGTCTGTTTTTTTGACCCAGTTTTTGAGGTCGATGCCGATTCCACCAGTCACGCTGACGGTGGTGAGGAAGATGGGGGAAATACCATTGGTGCCGGCGACGATAGGGAAGATATTGACGAAGGGAACGTAAGGGCTGCCTGGTTTACCTGTCCAGAGGGCGACGTTGTTAATGCCGGACATGCGGGAGGATCCGACGCCCATGGTGCCTTTTTCTGCGATGAGCATGACGCTCTTGTTGGGGTGGAGACGCTTGAGCGCATCGATTTCCTGCTGGGCGGTCTCGGAAATGAAGCACTTGCCGTGGAGTTCTCGGTCGGCGCGGGAGTGGGCCTGGTTGCCGGGTGAGAGGAGGTCGGTGGAGATATCTCCCTCACCGGCGATGAAGGTCACGATTTGGATTTCCTCGGGGACGTCGGGGAGGGCGGTAAAGAATTCGGCTTTTGCGTAGCTTTCGAGGATTTCCCTGGCGATGGCGTTGCCGGACTCGAAGGCGACCTTAAGTCGTTCCATGTCGGCTTCGTAGAGGAAGACTTGGTTTTTGAGCACCTTGGCGGCGTCCTTGGCGATTTCGGCTTGGTCGGAGAGGACAAGGTCGAGGAGGACGCGGATCGACGCACCGCCCTTCATGTGGGAGAGGAGTTCGAAGGCGAAGGTGGGGGTGATTTCCTCGATGACCGTGGTGCCGAGGATGATTTCCTTGAGGAAAGCGGCCTTTTCTCCGGCGGCGCTCGTGGTGCCGGGGAGGGTGTTGTAGATCAGGAAGTTGAGCGAGTCGGCGCGGTGTGCGTTGTCGGGCTGCTTGATCTGGGTGATGATTTCGGCAAGGAGAGCTGCGCTATCAATGGGTTTTGGGTGCAGTCCTTGTTCTTTGCGGTCTGCGATCTCTTGGAGGTAGTCTTGATAGAGGCTCATTTTTTAGGTGATGAATGGAGTATTGGGACGCTTGTCTGAGGAACGTGACAGGCAAATTTTGCTGTTGGGATTTTAGATTAAAATGAGGACAAGTAGAAATCTTAATTTTTGGAATCGCAGGAGATGGTGATTTGGATGGGGGAGGAAGAGAATTTGGAACTCTTGGCGACAGTTTTTATGGGTGGGGTTTGACCTTTGTTTTCAGAAAGATTTAAGATGATCCGCGTGAAGAAGATATTGGTGATCGGAATTGGGCTTGCAGCGAGCGGGTTGTTTTTGGGGTGTGCAAAGTCATTCAAGGGGATTCCGGAGGTGACATCGCAGATGGCGATGAATTATGGGGTGGAAGAGGCGACTTTGGCGCGGGGACGTGGAATCTACATGGCGCATTGCGCGACCTGTCACGAGCGGGTCCATCCGGGGGAGATTGATCCGGAATTTTGGCGTGGAGTAACTCCACATATGGCAGTGAAGGCGAAGCTGACGGCGGAGGAACAGCAGCAATTGCTTCATTATTTGATGGTGGCGCATGCGGAGGTGCATGGGCTGGATTCAGAGCATTGATGAAGACGGGAAAGCTGGGAATGGAGACAATAGAATTGGGTGATGTCGAACCGTTTGGGCGGGGCACTCATCGAGCCTGCTATCATCATCCGGATTCGGCGGACTTGTGTGTGAAGGTGATGATCGAAGACTGGCGTGAGGCTGGTCGACGGAAGAGGGCTCATTGGCTGGTGAGGCTTTGCCGGCCCAAGTGGTATTTCCACGAAAATCTCTCGGAATTTCGATTTTATCACCGGATCGAAAAGCGTGTGGGTGAGGCGGCGCGGGAGTTCATGCCGAAGTGTTATGAACTGGTGATGACAGACCACGGCGAGGGGATGGTGGTCGATTTAATTTGTGACCACGACGGGAAGGTTTCGCAGACCTTGGCGGGTTATCTTTTCCGTCATGGCCTTACGAGGGAATGTGAGGAGGCGCTGGATTATTTTTGGGCGGGGCTTGAAAAATATCGTATTTTCAGTCGGGGTCGCCCGGATAATGTTGTGGTTCGGCAAAAGGCTGAAGGAGGAATCGCTCTCGTAGCGATTGATGGCTTTGGGTTATCGCAGTTGATACCGATTGCAGGATGGATTCCCTCCCGGGCGAAGGCGCGGTTGGAGCGCTGGCGTGACAAGCAAAAGCGTGCGATTGCGAAAGCGATTGAGCTCCGTAGATCTGGAAGGCGTTTGACAGATAAGGGAGTTGTTCGTTGACGAAAAAAGGCCGCCTAAAATAAGGCGGCCTTGATTGTGAAAGTAAGAATCCTGAAGGGTGTTACTTGAAGCGGTAGAAGCCGTCGGGGTTGTGCATGAGATACACGTCCTTGGGGTTGCGACGTGGGAGGATCATGTAGGGATTTCCTTCGTTATCCACGGCGGGAACGAGGCCGTTGTGAATGGCAGCGCTGCGGGTGGTGGGAACAACCGCCTTTTTGGCGTCGGGGTTTTTGAGGAGGGCTGTTTCGTGAATACGGCTGACGACATGGTCGGCCCATTTGAGTTTCACCGCGTCGTCACCAAACTCGGTCCAGTCACCGGAGACGGTCTTTTTATACATCATCTCGATGAATTCGTCTGAAGTGACACCCATTTTCTCGGCGATGGGGTCGGCAAGGCGGGCCCACCATCTCTTGAGGTCTTCGACGTTTTCCTTCTGCTCGGTGAGGTTCATGCTGGAGAACATGAAGCTCTGGCTGATCTGGTGGTGGAGAATGATGGAATTCGGGTAAACGAAGGACTTCTCGGCAAGGGTGGTGATGGTTGCTGCCATGGAGGCAGCAAAGGATTTCACGACCACAAAGACGGGAGCATCGGAGCCTTCCATCGCTTTCAGGATGCGATAACCTGCCATGACGGAGCCACCGGGGGAGTCGTCGATGACGATGAAGATCGGCTTTTTGGGATCCTTGTTATTGAAGTAATTGATGCGCTCGGTGACACGGTCGGCGAGATTGCTGGTGACAGGGCCGTTGAAGGGGATGCGGCGGTCGGATACGACGAGGGTGCCGTCCTTCTTGAGCGGATTGTCGAGATACTGGGGTTTCGCATTGGCGTAGTCATCCCGCTTTCCCTGGATCTCGATTTCGGAGATCTCAGCCATGAGCTCGCTGGTCTTGAGCGAGGAGTTGGTCTGGAGGACCTTGAGCTTGTTGCCAAGTTTCTCGGCTTCGAGTTTGGCAAGGGTGGCTTCACGGGTGAGGCGTTCCTTATCGATCTCGAATTTGGCGATGTCCTTGCTCTGTTTGGATTTTTCCTCGGCAGCGGCAAGGGCGATCTTCTCGGTCAGGAGTTCCTTCTTCAGCTTGAGGAGCGCAATCTCGGAGCGGAGATCAAGGGTTTCGAATTTCTGCTTCTCGAGGGCGAGGGCATTGAAGACGGTGAGGCGCTCCTGCTCGGCTTTGGCTTTCTCGAGCTCTTTGTCGGGAGCTTTTTCCTTTTTGGGGTCGTCCTTGGCAGCGGTTTCGTCGCCGGGTTTTCCGATCGAAGCTCCAGTGAGGGCTCCTTCGGAAGGTTTCGCTTTCTTCTCGTCTTTCTTTGGAGCGGCCTTGGCTTTTTCAGCCTCCTTTTGCTTTTTCTTGGCGTTGGCTTTACGGTCTTTTTTGTCGGGCTTGGCCTTGTCGGCTTCTTCAACGGCGGGCTTTTTAGGGTCGGCTTTTTTCTGATCAGGTTCGGCGTGGACGCCGAGAGTCAGAAGGGCCGCCAAAGTCAGGGTTTTCTTTAGCATGGAAAGATAACGACACCGGTGGAGTCGCTTATCAATCTTTTTCAGAAAATCAGGCCCGGGCAGCAAGGGCGATTGGCTTGAACCTCCTCATCGCTTACGTAACAGGGAAATATTTCCCACTAGACAAATGAGCACGGAAATGGTGTGCTTTGGTCAGTGAGATACCCCAATGCAGATCCTCCCGTTGAAAGAACCAGCGCCAAACCACCCGCACTGCAGATCCTGTCTCTTATACACATCTGACGCTGCCGACGATCTACTCTG
>CAJXVQ010000376.1 GCA_913060685.1 uncultured Verrucomicrobiales bacterium | reverse complement strand
ATCTACACAGAGTAGATCGTCGGCAGCGTCAGATGTGTATAAGAGACAGTTTGAAGGTTGGGTCAAATCCCCGCCAACTGGTGTAGCGGCCCATGTTAAAGTGGCAGAGCGGGCTTCCGGACTTGTCGAAGAGTTCGACCTCAATCCGGGATTTCTTAAGCCCAAAATCGGCGAGATCATCAACATCGTCCCGGTCAATGACATCCTCAATCTGGAGGCGCGCCGCAAAATCGATCAAGGAGCGGACAGTGCGGGCATCGGCGAAGTCATTCCAGGGTTCCTTGAGCATCCAGGTGCCGCCAGCCTTCACGATTTCGGCCTGGGTTCCGTCACTGTTGATAATAATGCGACCAACCTTGGCGGAGTCGAATTGATAGACGACATCGCCAATCGGGATGGGAGGAGACCCGAAGATAAAATCGAGGTTGCCTCTGGTTTGCTGCATCACCACGAGGAATCCCAGTCCGGCGGTCAGCAGGGAAAAGAGGATGGTGGGGACAATTCTCATGGGACGGGATAAGTGATTTACGCTCGCCGCGCATTCCAAACCATCATGCCAAGTACGAAGAGTCCGGCGGGGATGAAGACGATGACGATGTTACTGAGGAATTTCACCTCTTCTTTGATGAGGTTCAACTTACGGCGTTGAACTCCGCGCGGTCCGATTCCCATTAACTCCTCGCGACCGAGAAGCCAGTAGGTGGAGTTTTTGACAAAGTCGAGTTGCTCGTTTCCAAGGCGGGTGGGTTCGAGAAAGTCGCTTGTTGAGAGAACGATCATTTTCGAGATGTTCGGAGCGGTGTTGTCGGCGTTCGCGTTACCCCGGATGACTGCCGCCCCGATGGAGAGAGGGCCGCTGTAGTCGGCATCGTCGTCGTATTTTGGATTGGCGGTCTTGTAGTCGGTTTCACCCCAGAAATCAGGCGCTGTTTCGATGAGGGTGTATGCTTGAATACGATTTGTGACGAGGTCTTCAGCACCTTCCCTGACTTCGAGGCTACCGACGCGGCCTTCAAAAGGGACCGATTTGGCCTCGAGGCTGCCGTTAATATCGAGGCCGGCACCGGAGGTGAAGGTGGCCAGGACTTGGCTTTCAGTACGGCCATTGCGGGTTCGGATAATCCGGTCATCACGAGGCGTGACACCATTTTTACGAAGAAAAGCTCCGAGATTGACCGGGCGGGCGGTGGGGGTGAGATAAGCAATGATGGCCGATGAAGGCCGCTGCCAATAGTTCTCAAGGACTTCAATTTCGTTGGGCTCGAAGTCATACTCGGGAGCGACGATGACAATTCCTTCGGCGTCGGCCGGGATGGTGTCGATTTGGGAGATCTTGATCGGTCGGAGGAAAATGTTCTGCTTCTGGAAAACCTCCATTAACACAAGGAGAGGCGAACCTGATGCGGTCACCTCGAGGTCACTTTTATCTTCGATAAGATACATGATGCGGGGTTTTCCTTCGATCGCGGCCTGAATCATCGAACTGATCAAATCTTCATCCTGATAGCCCACGACTCTTCTTTGCCGGTTTTCGTCGTTGCGGCTAATAAGCATGTCGCTGGCGGGGAGGTAGCGCAAGTGGGTGGTGACATCGGCGGTGCCCTCCACTGAATTTGCGGCTGCGCCTTGCCGGGCATCGATGATGAAGATGTCATCTTCAAAGAGCTTGTCTGCAAGGAGTGTTCCGTAGTTGTTCTGCACTTCAAGGGCGCGGTCTTGATCTCGAATGGGGTCAAGATACTCGAGCTTGACCTTCCCTTTGGAGAGTCGCTCGTATTCCTCCGCGACGTTGCGCAGACGGGAGTAATGGGGAGAAGTCTTACGAAGTGCGGCGACGATTTTAACCGGTTCCTCACGGTCTTGCACGGCCGAGGAGGAGAGGAGATTCCGGGTGGCCTCCGAGAGCGTGAAGTTACTGTTTTCAGTCAGGTCGGTCCGTGAGTAATACGTCACGGCCAAATAGTAGATGAAGACCAAGGAGAGGAATGCAAAGACAAGTTGCAGGACCGAACGGAACCCGAGTCCCAGCCGTTTCACCGGACGGGGAGGAGGAGCCATTTCAAAATTAGAGTCAGTTTCAGCCATAGTTCAGGGAGATCAGGGCTTCCAGCGCCGGAAGTCCAGCAGGTGATAAGTCAAAAAGAGGAAGAAAGCGGTGGTAGAAAGATAGTAGGCGATCGGCCGGGTATCGACGAGGCCACGCGTTAAGTCCCGGAGGTGGTTCTGTGAGGACACAAACTCAAAGAGGGGTGCGGCAGGGATTGTATCGCCAAAGATATTGGTGACCGCGCCGAGAAAGAAGTGAACGAGAAGGAGGCCCAGACAGACTAATCCTGCGATGATTTGGCTGGATGTCAGTGCCGAGGCAAGGCAGCCGCAAGCGGTGAAGAGGAGTCCCATGAGCGCGATCGCAATCATGGCACCTCCGACTTCGCCTTTGGAAAAAGGCGGTGGGACATCGGTCAAGATCGTAAAGAGATAGAAATGAAAGAAAGCCGGAATCCAAAGAATCAGGAAGGTGAGGTAAGAGGCCGAGAACTTCGAAAGGACGACCTGCCAAGTCTGGACGGGGGCGGTCAGGAGTCCTTCGAGGGTGCCGGAGCGGCTTTCTTCCGAGAAGAGTCTCATCGTGAGAACCGGAAAGAGAACAAAGAAGTAAAACCAGAAAAGGGGAGAACTGAAGGTCACGAATACCAGGTTCTCACGTTGGGCCTGATCGGAAAATGCCTCGAGAGCCTCGGTCAGGACAAATCCCTGCATGAGAGCGGCGAAGGCCAAAATCAACCAGCCAAAGGGGCTGAAGAAGTAGGCTTTGAGTTCTTTAAAGAAGAGAATTCGAAAAATACGCATGGCGATCGTTGTTTAGTCCTTGCGGGTGAGTTCGACGAAAACCTCTTCCAGCGTGCCGACGCGGCGGCTGAGAGCCCGGAGAGGCCATTTTTTTTCAGCGGCGAGATTGCCGATTTTGAGACGGGTGTCTGTCTTGGGAGCAGCGAAGACGGTGAAGCGATTCCATCCGTCCTGAAGGGTCTCACCCACGACCCGGGTGACTTCATCAAAGCTGGAAATGATGGGTTCGACTTCGTTCTTGGGAGTTTGGAGTTCCACGGTGACGCGCCCGGCCTGTCGCATCGAGCTGACGAGATTGGAAGGAGTGTCGGCGGCTTTCACTTTACCACCATCAATGATGACGACCTTATTGCAGGTCATTTCCACCTCACTCAGGATGTGGGTGGAAAGGAGAATGGTGTGTTTGTCACCGAGATTCTGAATGAGTTTACGAATTGCTCGAATCTGGTTGGGATCGAGGCCATTGGTCGGTTCGTCAAGAATGAGGAGGTCGGGCTCGTGAATGAGAGCATCGGCAAGGCCGACTCGCTGACGGTATCCCTTTGAGAGAGTCTTAATCATCTTGCGACGGACATCCGTAAGGCCGCAGGTCTCCATGACTTCAGCCGTGCGCTTGCGGAGGCGGCTGCCTGAGAGGCCTTTGAGCGCACCTCGGAAGCGAAGGTATTCCTTTACACGCATATCAACGTAAAGTGGAACGTTCTCGGGCATGTAGCCGATTCGTCTCCGAACTTCCAAAGATTCACGGAAAATATCCTTCCCTGCGATGCGCGCGGCGCCGGAGGTCGGCGGGAGAAACCCGGTGAGCATACGCAGTGTGGTGGTTTTGCCTGCTCCGTTGGGCCCGAGGAAGCCGACAATGTCGCCACGAGTGACTTCAAAGGATATTTTATCGACCGCCAAATGGCGTCCATAGCTCTTGCTGAGACTAGAAATCTCGATCATGCGAATTTTTTGTGGGAGAATCGTTGGCGCGGGTTGACTCGCGGAGGTGTGCGCATTACCTAACGGTAATGTTCAGGTTGTTCCAAGCCTGAATGTTTCACTTTCGCGATTAACGTTCCGACTTCCATCACATGTCCTCCCATATCTCGCCCCGGTTCAATGCCGCTCTATTGGACGAAAAATACGCTCAATGGAGCTCTGATCCTCAGTCTGTCGAAGATAATTGGGCAGCCTTTTTTGAAGGATTTGAACTTGGCGCCACCTTGCCTAAAAAAGGGGGGCCTAACGGGCAACCCGCCGGATCAAGTCAATCCGGTCAGGTGGATCAGCGACTTTCTGAAGATCAATTATCCTTCCGGGGCAAAATCGTAAGTCTGGTTTATAACTACCGGACATTGGGCCACACTCAGGCGCACATCAATCCTTTGGAGGACTCGGGCCCGATCAATAGCCGGCTTGAACTTAAGACCTTTGGCTTTACCGATGAGGATTTGGAGCGCGAGGCTGCGACGCAGTTTTTCCATGATGGACAGGCCATTAAGCTTCGGGATCTCGAGACGGCCCTCAAAACCACCTATTCTGGCAAGATTGGGTTTGAGTTCATGCACATTCACAATACCCAGGTGCGGAATTGGATCCGCCGACGTATTGAGGACAAGGTCGATTCTCCGGCGATCACCGGGGATGATAGCAAAAAGGCTCTCCGCTGGCTGATGGAGTCCGAGCTTTTTGAGAGCTTCATTGGTAAGAAGTTTTTAGGAGAGAAACGCTTCTCACTCGAAGGTGGCGAGGGCTTGATAATTTTGCTGAATCGTATCCTCGAAGGTTGCCCGGCCACGGGGATCAAGGAGATCGAAATGGGAATGGCCCACCGCGGTCGCCTCAATGTCTTGGCCCAGTTCGTCAAGAAGTCCGTTTCGACTCTTCTTTACGAGTTCACACCGAACTACGTTCCCGACCTTGTCGCCGGTGACGGTGATGTGAAATACCACCTTGGCTACGAGAAAGTCCGCCACCTTGAAGACGGCGACGTCCGGGTGAGTCTTGCTGCGAATCCCAGCCACCTCGAAGCGGTCAACCCTGTCGTCGAAGGAAAGGCCCGCGCCCGTCAGCGCATGATTGGTGATGACGGGGCCAAGACCAACCGTAAGGTCGTTCTTCCTCTTTTGATTCACGGTGACGCGGCCTTTGCCGGTCAGGGGCCCGTTGCGGAGGTTTTGAATCTCTCCCAACTCGGAGGTTATCGCACGGGTGGAACCATTCACCTTATCGTAAACAACCAGATTGGCTTTACCACGATGCCCGAGGACGCGCGTTCCTCTGCTTATGCGACTGATGTGGCCAAGATGATTGAGGCACCCATTCTTCACGTGAATGGAGAGCGGCCCGAGGAGTTGATTTGGGCCGCTGAGTTTGCGCTCGAGTTTCGGCAAGTTTGGGGCCGCGATGTTGTCATCGATATGTATTGCTACCGTCGCCAAGGTCATAACGAGAACGACCAGGCGGCATTCACACAGCCACATATCTATCGTAAAATCACCGGTCGGAAGACGGCGGGGCAACTTTATCTTGATGAGCTTGTCGCCTCTGGCGTGATGACTGTCGGCGAAGGTCAGGCTGTTCACGACGATATTTGGAACGCGCTCGATGCTGGTCTTGAGGAGATGCGCAAGAATGAGCAGGAAGGAAATCTCGACGTCTATACCGGTTCAACCGCCGAGGCCCAGGCTCCATACTCCCATGATCCGGTCGTGACCGGCTTGGCGCTCGATCGTGTGCAGCACATCGGAAAGGTGCTCACCACCATTCCTGATGGCTTCCAGCTTCACCCGACGCTGGCGAAACGATTTGTCCCGAGGCGTGTCGAAGCTCTCGAAAACGGGGGGCCATATGACTGGGCCTTCGCTGAGGCTCTTGCCTTTGGCGGTCTTTTGATGGAAGGGTTCCCGGTTCGTCTTTCCGGTCAGGATTGCCGCCGAGGCACTTTTAGTCATAGGCATGCTGTTTTTTATGACTACGAAACCCGCGAGCGCTACATTCCGCTTCGCGAGCTGAGCGGAGAGCAGGAACGATTCTGTGTTTACAACAGCCTCTTGTCAGAAACGGCGGTTCTTGGGTTCGACTATGGCTACACCCTTGGTTGTCCCAACATGCTGATTCTTTGGGAGGCTCAGTTTGGTGATTTTGCAAACGGAGCTCAGGTTGTGATCGACCAGTTTATTTCCTCCGCCGAATCAAAATGGCAGACTCCTAGTTCGCTTGTGATGCTCCTGCCTCATGGTTATGAAGGAATGGGTCCCGAGCACTCGAGTGCCCGATTGGAACGTTTCCTGCAGTTGTGCGCCGAGAAGAATATGATTGTGGGGAATTTCACGACGCCAGCCCAGTATTTCCATGCGCTGCGTCGTCAAAAACACTCTCCGACCCGCAAGCCGTTGATCGTGATGACGCCCAAGAGTCTCCTCACCAATCCGCGTGCTGTTTCGCAGGTTGAGGACTTCCTCGATGACACCAGCTTCCAGGAAATCATCCCGGATCATTACGAATTCGAGAAGCCTGAGAATGTGTCCCGCGTGGTCTTTTGTTCCGGCAAGGTCTACTATGATTTGCTGGCGTATCGCGAGGAGAACAATATCAAAAACGCCGCGATCGTTCGGGTCGAGCAGCTCTATCCGCTCCATGCGGAATCGATCAAGCAGATTATCAGTCCCTACAGTTCGGCCAAGAAGTTCGTATGGTGTCAGGAAGAGCCACTCAATATGGGGGCCTGGTCCTTCATGCAGCCTCGACTTGGAAAAATCACCAAATCCCGGGTTCGCTATGCGGGCCGGGATCGCGCCTCAAGTCCAGCCACCGGCTCCAAGGCCGTTCACAAACGCGAGCAGAAGATGCTCTGCAAAGAAGCATTTTCCGTTTAATTGACCATGTCCCACCAAATCAAAATTCCACCTGTCGGAGAATCCGTGACTTCGGCGCTTGTCGCCCGCTGGCACGCTGTCTCTTATACACATCTCCGAGCCCACGAGACCGAGGCTGATCTCGTA
>CAJXVQ010000375.1 GCA_913060685.1 uncultured Verrucomicrobiales bacterium | reverse complement strand
GCCCGCCAAGTTCAAAGAAATTATCGTGGATCCCGACCCGATCGACCCCGAGGAGTTCCTGCCATATCTCCGACAGTTCCTCTTCCACCATCGTTCGCGGAGCGACGTAACCGGAATCCAGTTCCCGTCGCGAGGCATCCGGTACAGGTAAAGCCCGCCTGTCCACCTTCCCGCTTATCGTAAGTGGAAGCTTGTCCAACTCCACGATGGCCGAAGGGATCATGTAATCCGGCAGGTCTCTCTGCACGTGGCTTCTCAGATCACCCTTATCCTGCTTCACGCCCGGAGCTGGCACAAAATAAGCAACCAAGCGCTTATCGCCTGGATGATCCTCGCGCAGGACCACCACGTTCTGTGACACGCCCGAGTGGCTATTGAGCACCGACTCAATCTCACCCAGTTCAATGCGGAACCCACGCAGCTTTACTTGATCGTCCAGACGACCGAGAAACTCAAGATTGCCATCCGCACGCCAGCGACACAGATCGCCGGTACGGTAAAGCCGCGAAGCGAGATCATCATCGAATGGGCTGGCAACAAATTTCTCAGCAGTCAGCTCCGGTCGATTGACGTAGCCGCGTGCCAGGCCCGCACCACCGATGAACAACTCACCCGCAACCCCAACCGGGACCGGTTCAAGGAACTCGTTCAACAAAAACACCTGAGTATTTGCGATAGGGCGGCCAATCAGAACACCACCAGGACTCAATTCAAAGGGAACTTCGTATGCACAACTGCCTACCGTGGTTTCAGTCGGCCCATACTCATTGATGATTCGCATCCCTCGAAACCGATCCCTCCATGTCTGCAAATGTTCACCGAGCAACTCCTCTCCTCCGATCACGAACGGACCGATAAGGCTATCATCGTTCATGCCCAATATCTCGGGATTAATCGCGCTGAGATGGGTCGGCGTCAGCTTCAAGAGCCCCGGATCCCCTTGGCCCTGCAATACTTCAACAAGGCCATCGATTCCTCTCTCTGGGGCAAGAACAACAGCCCCTCCCATGCATAACATCGGCCAAAGGCTTGTTACAGTCAGATCAACTCCGATAGACGAATGCAGTATTGATCGTGCAGCACGAACTTCAGTGGCTTCAAGCACACCGCGACACCCGGCTAAATAGTTCGACAATCCTCCATGCGTTACCGCGACTCCTTTGGGATTCCCGGTGGACCCTGAAGTGTAGATGACATAAACTAGGTTATCAATTTTAACTGAAATCCCGGTAGCGCCCCTTGGTAATTCAGTCATTTCTCGCGAGTTGTCATCCCCTAGAAACACCAGTCTTAAATCATTTGGCTCGAATAACCCACTCAGGTGCTCGAGCGTCACTAACACCCCACAACCAGAGTCTCTCAGCATGTAATTCAATCGCGGGGATGGCAACGAGTGCTCCAGCGGTAAATACGCACCGCCTGCCTTTAGGATTCCGAGAATGCCTACGATTAACTCAAAAGACCGCTCCAAACACAATCCAACCAGTGTCTCGGGTTTCACTCCAAGATCTCGTAGATGATGAGCCAGCTGATTGGCTCGCTCGTTCAGCTCCCGGTAGCTCAGCTCCTGATCCTCAAAGATAACTGCAATCGCATCCGGGGATTTCTCCACCTGTTCCTCGAACAATTCATGAACGCACTTTTCAGGGTAAGCCACTGCCGTGTCGTTCCATTCCACCAGCAACTGGTGGAGCTCCCCCTCGGTCAGGAGCGGCAACTCGCCAATACACTTCCTGGGCTCCGCGACGATCCCTTCCAGCAAAGTCAGAAAGTGACCCACCATTCGTGCGATCGTTGCCTCGTCCCACAATTCCTTCCGATACTTGAGACGCCCAAGCACACGATTTTCTGTCTCTGAAATCTCCATCGTCAGGTCCACCATTGTCCCGGGTGACGGAGCCTCTTCAGACTCAAACACGACCGAATTCACCTCACGGGACTCCAGAGGCATCCGCTCGTGGACAAATATCGCTTGATACAAGGGGGATCCACCCAAATCCCGATCGATCAGAACATCGTCCACTATGAACTGAAGTGGCACTTCCTGATGTTCGAGACCATGAAGAACGGATTCCTGAACCCTGCCCAATAAACTGCGAAAACCATCCCACGCTCCAAGCTTGGCCCGCAACGGCAGCATATTGATGAAGACGCCAATTAGCGGCTCAAGTTCCTCGCGAGTGCGGCCAGCTACCGGGCACCCGACGATGATATCCTCTTCATCGGTATATCGATGCAGCAGCGTGAAAAAAGCGGACAACAGCAGCGAAAACAAGGTCGCTTCCTCACGCTTCGCCACTTCACGAAGCCGGGAAAGCAGTTCATCCGGCAATTCAAATTCGACATCCCCGGCTTGCTCGGACTGCTCAAGTTGACGAGGATAATCAGTCCCTAACTGGAGGACCGGGGGATCAGCCAATTCAGCTCGCCAGTAGGCACGCCCCGGCTCCAATCCGGTGCCCCGCTCAACAGAACGATCCCATGCGGCGAAGTCGGAGCATTGAATTGACAAGGCGTTCTTGGGAGCGGTATCACCTCTCCATAGCGCTCCATAATTGCTGCTTAACTCCTCCAACAGAACAGGCTCCGACCAAGCATCAAAAGTAAAATGATGAATCGTGAGCAGCAAGAGATGTTCCTCCTCTCCAAGGCGGAGCAAGCGGGTTCGCAGGAGAGGCCCCTTACCGAGATCAAACGGTCGGAGCAATTCCTCTTGCGCCACTGCCTGGGCTCGATCCTCCGGCACTGCCTCCCCACGTAGATCAAGCAACGGCATTTCCAAGTGCTTCACCATCCTGACAACGAGGCACGGTTTACCGTCCACATAATCTACAACCGAACTCAAGGACTCATGGCGCTCCAACAGCCGTAACATTGCCAAACGAAGCACTGCCACATCCAGAGGTCCCCTGAATCGAATGTTCGTCGGCCGATTATAGGCGATACTTGAGGGCTGAATTTGCTGGTGCAGCCAGATCCTCTCCTGAGCGAAAGACAAATCACTCACAGAATCCTCGGCACGTCGGGAAATGTGATTGACTCGCTGGCTCTGCCCTTCTCCACGGGTCATCCTCGCCTTCAACAATGCCCGCTTGGCCGGAGACAGCTTCGCCAGTCGCAGTTCGAGATCTTCGTTCATCAAATCGTATTCGTCATGTCGGCGGTATCGCCTTCGCTCTGCTTATCCCCGATGCCCATTTCGGCATCCCGGCGAATCAGATTGGATTGCAGAACACCGTTGCACTCTTTAAGCGTGACAGCATCTGGAGCATAAGAAAGTCTCTCTTGAACCTTCAAGTCTGCCAACGCATCAACGACCGCACCCTGCGCTGCAAATAAACAGGGCGTGCTGAAGATGGCCAGTGAGACGCCCTCATTCTGCAATTCTCCCAGACTCCGGTCCGAGGAAGATCCACCCGCGATCTGGTTGAACGCCATAGGTTTGGCCGTGGCACTACGGATTTTCCTTAACAAGGAAAAGTCACCGATACCATCAACGAGAATCGCATCCGCATCGGTCGTGGAAAACATCTTTACCCTCCGAAGAATCTCCTCTTCATCTGTCGCATCAGTCCGGGCGACGACAAACATGTCGCGACGTGTTTGGAGGACCCTCTTCAGCTTGGTCATGTAATCCTCCGCAGTCATCAAATTCTTTCCTCCCAAGTGACCGCAACGCCGGGGACGCGCTTGATCCTCCAAGATGACGCCCGATGCCCCTGCGGATTCCAACAAGGAAACAACATGGCAGGCAACTTCAACATCAGCAAATCCGTCATCAATATCGACCAAAATACAGGTACTTGGAAGCACTGTTCGAACCCGCTGCACAAATGCAACAAGATCCGACCATGTATTAAAGCCGATATCCGGCAGCCCGTAGTGGCTGGCGGAGAGCCCAAAGCCGCTAATGAAAATCGCATCAAATTCTCTGGCTGCCAGTGTGGCGGATAAGACATCGTAGACGCCAATCACCGGAATGGTTTTCCCTCTCCCGATCAAGGAACGTAATTCACTTCCAAACTTTCGGATCATTCTTCTCCCTCCTCAGCTAACAGTTGCGCTGCCTCTTCATCCGAAAGTCCGTCCAACTCGTTCAACATCGCCGCCATCTCCTGATCTTTTGCCTTCTCACCTTCGACCTTCGCCGCACTGATAAGACTCGCCTGAGCGTGCAACACCGGCTGTCGAAAGACGGCCGCGATTCCAAACTCCACACCCATCTTTGTTCGAAGGCGGGACACCAATCGTGTGGCCATCAGGGAGTCCCCTCCACAAGCGAAGAAATTGGAATTACGGCCAATGTCACTCCGATTCAGAACGATGCACCATAGCGCCGCCAATTCGGACTCGACCGGCCCTTCTGGCTTCACATCCTCCGGCTGCAGATAAGTCGACAACTTCTCGCCCAAACCGATACGCTGCAGTTTCCCCGTCGGCCCCTTCGGGATCTCGTCAACAAAGACAACCTGGCTGGGAACCTTGAACTCAGCAAGCCGATCAAAGGCAAACTCACGCAACTCCTGCTCGGTGACACTTGCCCCCTTTTCACGAACCACCGCAACCGCCAAGTCCTCACCCAGAGTAGAGTGAGGAACTGCAAAGGCAACCGCTTGAATAACGCCTGGGTGCTCCAGCAGAACTTCGTCGATCTCGCGAGGTGAGATATTCTCGCCACCACGATTGATCATCTCTTTCGTTCTTCCAGTGAGGAAAAAGTAACCGTCAGCATCAGTCCGACCAAGGTCACCTGTCCGAAACCAGCCATCGGTGAATGCCGATTCATTGGCTTCGTCGTTATTGACATAGCCAGCTGTAATATTGGATCCACGAATCACGATCTCTCCAATTTCTCCAACCTCAAGCAATTCGCCGCCATCTCCCATGATGGCCATCTCCGGACCAGCCGGCAGTCCCACGGAACCCGCCTTTCGGGCGCCCGGCGGCAAGGGATTACTCGCCATTTGATGCGCCGCCTCCGTCATCCCGTAGGACTCGATCACGGGCACCCCAAAAACCTCCTCAAGGCGTACCATCACCGAAGGAGGCAAGGCAGAAGACGAAGAGCGAATCATCCGAAGATGCCCGCCCGTTGCCATCGTCGGCGTCTCTTTCGCCGCCGCGAGGACCGATTGGTGGATGGTCGGCACAGCCGAGTACCATGTTGGTTCAAACTCACTCATCAAAGCCACGAAGCGATTTCCTTCGTATCCCTCCGCGCAAATTACCGAAGCTCCAGCTTGCAGCGAGGAAAGCAAGGTCCCTACCAAACCGTGGATGTGAAAAAGCGGCATCACGTTTAGACAACGATCATTCCCTGAAAGCATCAAAACATCAGCGATGTTCGCCGCTGACTCACAGAGATTACGATGGGAAAGCGGCACCTGCTTCGGACGTGAAGTCGTTCCAGAGGTGTGCAAAACCATGGCAATGTCGTCGCCACAGCCCCAATCCACGGGCCCATCGCCGTCGTGTTCAGGAGCACCGCAAAGGGTAAATGCACCGGCCTGACGATCCGATGATTCGACTTCAATGACCTTGAGGCCAAGCGAAGCCGCCACCTCACGCGCTGGCAAGTCCACGCCTGCCGGAATAACGACGGCTTTTGCAGCAAGGTCGGTCAGGAAAAAAGCAAGTTCGTCACGGGTGTAGGCTGGATTCAGCGGAGCACACTCTGCATGCGCCGCGATACCTACGAAGACTGTCGCCATACACGGGCCGTTTGGTAGAACAACAGCGACCCGATCCCTCCGCGCAACTCCCCATGACCGCAATGCCCGACCAACACCATCGACCTGCTCGAGCAACTGCCCATACTCCAACGCCTCGAATCCAGATCCCAGCACCGCATGGCCTTGCGGGTTACGGTCTGCAATCGCTCCCACCAACTCTCGGAGTCCCGAATGTCTTATAGTCATTATATTTATCGATAGTCATTTAACCAGATTTCTTAGCCTGACAATTTCTACAAAAAAAACTAAATCCACAACGGGCGCAACATTTCATTTATGAAATTCCTGCGGATCAAGCTGGGCAACCGGCCCAATGGTGCCCCCCTCAAAAAATTCCGTTTGGATCCCAACCTGGCGTAGATCGGCTCTTCCTGCTCTCAAGCCACTTACCCATTTTCCGACACCCCCGGCCGCCTTGCGAACATTCCATGAGATGTTGAATATCAATGAGAGGATCCAATCCCGGATCAGTTGACTCCAAGCAAAGAATGCCAACAAACAGTGATGCCTGCTCACTGGAATCGGGGCCAACAATTCGGCGCGGCTTTCCTCGTCCTTGCCCGACCAAGACTCCCTCTCCTTCTAAAAGGACAAGCGCCTTGGTCACCGTCTTATGGTTTACCTTCAGCTTAGCAGACAAGTGATGAATCCCCGGAACCTCGGTGACAAAGCCCCGTCTTTCAATACTGTCACGTATAAAAGAGGCAACCTGTTCAGAAGCAGAATGAAGGACAAAAGCGAATGGCTGCATGCCTTGAGATTACCCTTTTGGGTCATAGTTAAAAACCAAGATTTAATCACGGATTTGGCGGATTGGAATATTCCCTGCTCCTGCATAGTATCACTAAGCAATCTTGACGATCTTAGAAAGATTACAAAAAAAACGTTATGAAAAACCGACCAAAAATCACATTTGCTTTGACAGCATTGATCCTTGCCTCGAGCCAAGTTGCACCAGCAGCTGTTTTCGCATTTAAAACAGACAATGCCGGAACCAACGACGGCCCGCCCACCGACGACGGTGCCAACTACCAGCAACTCTGGGCAAACCCGGTGAATTGGACCTTGGTCAGCGGTGAGGATGATGGCTGTCTCTTATACACATCTCCGAGCCCACGAGACCGAGGCTGATCT
>CAJXVQ010000374.1 GCA_913060685.1 uncultured Verrucomicrobiales bacterium | reverse complement strand
TACGAGATCAGCCTCGGTCTCGTGGGCTCGGAGATGTGTATAAGAGACAGCCTAAGCTCAAAAGCAAATTTCTGCAGTCAGCCCCCCCAAGTTAATCAAGGAGCCTCCTTGAATGTGGCGGGGATTGGTGGTTGGGTGCCTCTCATTCCCTGAGTAAGGTGGCCCCATGAAAAATTCTAAAATTCATTCAAACCGGAGACGAACCGGGACGAGAATTCGGCTCGTTCTATGGTGCTCCTATTTCCTCATGGGCTCACTGCATGCAGTGGAACAAGTAAATGAAGAGGTGATGGCCCTTCAGAAGGAGAGGATCCAGATTTTAGAAAACTTGGTGGAAGTTCGCCGAATGAAGTATCAGGAAGGAGGGGCCTCTTTTCTTCCCTTGATCAGGGCGATGGATGAGCTTGCTGATGCCAAGTATGAGGCCGCTGCGACGAGGGCCGAGCGCTATTCCATTTGCCGCAATACGGTCGAGCACTGGGAAACATTCGTAGGAATCACGGTAAAGCACTATAAGGCAGGGCGCGTTTCGCAAGGCGAGGTGCTTGAAGTGCGTGCAAGCCACCTCCGGGCGAAGATTCGAGCCGCAAAGGAAGCTCCTCCAAAAGACTAGGCTCAGGATGCTGGTGGGATAAAAGATCGTCTCGTGAAAGGGTGTATTTGCGGGCGCATCTTGGGCATTGGAGAGAGAGGGTGGGGTCGTTTGGGAGAGCCCCCCTACTCCCCTCTCCGCCCCCTTCAAGGACGCCCCGCCAAAAGCAGATTCTAGCAAATGACGATGCTTTGCCAATCGGGTTAGAACAGTCCGACCACTCGTCCGTCCTCACCGAGGTCGATGCGGTTGGCTGCGGGTTCTTTGGGGAGGCCGGGCATGGTCATGATGTCTCCGCAGATCATGATGACAAACTCTGCCCCGGCCGCGAGCCGGACTTCACGGACTTTGACGGCATGACCTTCCGGAGCGCCGAGCAGCTTGGGGTCGGTGGAGAAGGAATATTGGGTTTTGGCAACACAGATCGGGTATTCGCCATAGCCGGCTTCTTGGAGGCGTTTTACTTCGTTTCGCACTTTGGTGTCTGCGACGACTTCACTGGCGCCATAGATTTTCTTCGCGACGGCTTCCATTTTCCCCCAGAGGGGGGTCTCCTCCTCATAGGTGAACTGAAAGTTGGCGGGGCAGCGATCGATGACATCGACCACGGCCTTTGCCAGCTCTTCGGCTCCTTCGCCGCCCTTGGCCCAATGTTCCGCGAGGACAACATCGACCTGCAGGTGGCCGAGTTTGTTGCGCAAGAGTTCGATCTCGGCCTCGGTGTCCGCACTGAAGCGGTTGATCGCCACGATGCAGGGAAGGCCAAAGTGTTCCCTGACATTGCGCACGTGACGTTCGAGATTCTTGATGCCATTTTCCAAAGCGGTGAGGTTCTCCGTAGCGAGGTCTTTTTTGTCAATGCCACCATGAAATTTGAGGGCCTTGATGGTAGCCACCACGACGGCCGCGTTCGGACGCAGGCCGGATTTGCGACACTTGATGTCGATGAATTTTTCAGCGCCCAGATCAGCGCCAAAGCCAGCTTCCGTCACGACGTAGTCAGCCAGCTTGAGTGCACTCTTGGTCGCGACCACGGAGTTGCAGCCGTGGGCGATGTTGGCAAAGGGCCCCCCGTGGATGAAGGCGAGGTTTCCTTCCAGGGTTTGCACAAGATTGGGTTTGAAGGCGTCCTTGAGGAGAACGGTCATGGCGCCATGGGCGTCGAGATCCCGGGCGTGGATGGGCTCCCGCGTCCGGGTGTAGGCCACGATGATGTTTCCAAGACGTTCCTTCATCTCCTTGAGCGAGGTCGAAAGACAGAAAATGGCCATGACTTCGCTGGCCACCACGATATCGAAGCCATCGGATCGCGGGAAACCATTGCCCACTCCGCCCAGCGCTATGGTTACTTGACGCAGGGAGCGGTCGTTCATGTCCACGACCCGTCGCCAGACCACGCGACGTTGGTCAATTTGGAGGGAGTTGCCGTGATGGATATGATTGTCGACGAGAGCAGCGAGCAAGTTGTTGGCGAGTCCGATGGCGTGGAAGTCACCGGTGAAGTGCAGGTTGATGTCTTCCATGGGGACGACTTGGGCATATCCACCACCCGCGGCCCCCCCTTTCATGCCGAAGCACGGTCCGAGTGAGGGTTCGCGAAGACAGGCCACGGCCTTCTTTCCGATTCGATTTAGGCCATCGGTAAGTCCCACACTGGTGGTGGTCTTTCCTTCCCCGGCAGGAGTCGGACTGATGGCGGTCACCAGGATGAGTTTGCCATCCGGGCGATCATGCAAGCTGTCCAAATACTCGAGCGAGACCTTCGCCTTGTAGTGGCCGTAGGGTTCCAGGTGCTCATCCGAAATTCCAAGTTTTTCATTCGCGAGGATCGCGATACGGGTCATCTCTGCGTCCTGAGCAATTTCGATATCAGTCTTCATCCCCTGTTCATAGGAGGAAAGGGACGGGGTTTGAAGCTGTAAATTGGGTGGAACCTTCCAGGGCTATGGAATCAAGGATTGACGCCGCGCATCCAAATCTTCTAGTCTCTCCAAAGGTAATTGTAGGTTATCTCCAATAACTTCTCACTTTGCCCCAACCATTATGAAAACAACATCTTCAGTTCGCATTTCATTTGCATCCACGCTCACGACCATGGCTCTGACTGCCGCGACCAATGCCGCGCTTTTGGTCCACTATCCCTTTGACGGGAGCCTAAACGACGCTACTGGAAACGCAGGACCTGCGGCCCTAAACAACGGCGCGGTTATCAATCCGGCTGGCCGCTTTGGCGGCGCGCTTGACGTCACCGCCAATAACGCGGGTGGTGCACCGACAGGCCTTGCTTCTAACGCCGTTGTCGCCGGGGGAACCCACCTTGATGGCGCATTCTCCAGTAACGCGATGGCGGTGAGCTTCCATCAATGGAATAATGTCGTCCAGGCCAGCAGCGCCTTCTGGATCCATTCACCCGCGGCCTTAGCCAACGACCGGGGTTTCCAGGCCCACACACCATGGGTTAACGGAACAATCTACTTCGACCAGTCGGGGTGCTGTACTTCTTTGACCCAGCGATTGACGACAACTGGAACCGTCACCGGCGCGTGGCAACACTTTGTCTTCCAGCGCGATGCCGCCGGCACCATGGAAATCTGGATTGATGGAGCCCTCTCCAACTCCTCCACCGGCGCCGAGGCTCTCGACGCTTTCAACGGAATCATCACCATTGGATCCGAGGGCAACACTGGCAACAACGGTTTCGACGGTCTTATCGACGACTTCGCCATCTTCGATCGCACGCTGTCGCCGGCAGAAATTCAACACTTTGGGGTCACCGCCGTCCCCGAACCCGGCAGCGCCTTGCTTGGCCTGCTCGGAACCGGCCTCCTCTTTGCGAGACGCCGCCGCTAGGATCTTCCGACACTTTTTAAGATTCCAACCCGGTGGAGTTTCATCTCCACCGGGTTTTTTGTGCGTCGCCATTCCATCAGGCAAACCCGACCCATCCCCGTCGATCAGGTCGGATGATTGACCCCGTTTTTCCTGCTCCCCCCCCTGACACCCCTCCGGTCCAAAAGCGGCTTCAAGGCCCTACCGCCAAAAGAAAATTCTAGCAGTAGTTTTACGGTCGTAGAAGGCCGGCCCCTTGCAACAAGCTCTAATCTACAAATAGCTATGAACCACCCATTACGGGGGGTAGTTTTTTTTATGGTAAGTAAAAAACCCTTCAGAACTTCGACCTTTTTATTAATTTGTGCGTTGCTTGTCTTGGTTTTCGCGGTGGGTAGCATCGTTGGTATCAAATTTTTTGCGGAAACTTCGCAATTTCCAGCGCTGGATGTGGCCGTTGTGGACCATCCAGCCGAGCGACCCGCTCTCACGGTGCCGCCAGCAGTGGCTGTGCCGGTGACACCTGCGGCCTCTGTGGAGGCGCCGGTTAGTGAGGATCAACAGGCAGCCTATCATGCGCTGCCGGAGGTGGAGCAGGCATCGCTCTGGCAGGCGTTTAGCAAGGCGCAGCGTGAGATCCGGCCGCTTACTCCAGGACAGAAGGCGCAGCCGCGGAATGAAGGGGTGCGTTTTTTTGCCGGTAATCCCGGCCAGCAGCTCACGGCCCGCTTTCTAGATGGCGCGATACGCGTCGAGTCCGGGCGCGGTGGAGAATGGGCGGGCACGCTCTCGCTGATGGGAGGGGCCAAGGTCTCTCCAGTGGTCGCGGGAGATCGGGCGGAGTTTCACCATCCCGGTGGCGTGACGGAGTGGTATGTGAACCAGCCGGAAGGGATTGAGCATGGCTTTACCTTGGCGAGGCGACCAGAGGATGCGGTGGCGGGAGAGGTTCGGTTGGATCTAAAGCTAGAGGGACTCTCGGCTCGCGCGGTGGCCACGGAAGAGGCTCTGGATTTTGTGGATGAGGCGACGGGCGAGTCGGTGCTTCGCTACCGCAAGTTGCTGGTCTGGGACGCTACCGGACGTGAGCTACCGGCACGCCTTGAGGCGCAGGGGGCGCTGGTCTCCATTCTTGTTGCCGACACTGGAGCAGCTTATCCGCTGACGATCGATCCGGTCATAGTTTCCCAAGAGATTAAGTTAACCGCGCTCAAGGAGCAGAGGCCTGACCGCTTCGGTTCTGCCGTGGCCTTATCGGGTGATACCGCACTGGTTGGGGCAGGTATTGCCTACACAGAAGGGGCGATCTCGGGAGCAGTCTATGTCTTCGTGCGCAACGGCACGGATTGGAGCCAGCAGGGAAAGCTGCTCGCAAGCGACGCCGCATCGGGCGATCAGTTCGGCGTTGCGGTGGCCTTGTCGGGCGACACCGCTCTCGTCGGGGCGAGTGGGAATGACGGTGCGGGAGAAAATTCCGGCAGTGCGTATGTCTTTGTGCGCAGCGGTACTGATTGGAGCCAGCAAGCGAAGCTGTTAGCAAGCGACGGCGCTGCGAATGATCAGTTCGGCGCTGCGGTGGCTTTGTCGGGCGATACGGTGCTGGTCGGGGTTGCGCTGCCTTATGTCGGATTTCCGACCTCCAAATCGGGCAGTGCGTATGTCTTCGTGCGCAGCGGGACCACGTGGGCTCAGCAGGCGAAGCTGGTAGCAGATGACGCGGCGGCGGGCGATCAGTTCGGCGCAGCGGTGGCCTTGTCGGGCAGCACTGCGCTGATCGGGGCGAGAAATGACGACGATGCGGGTTCAAATTCGGGCAGTGCCTATGTCTTTGTGCGCAGTGGGACCACTTGGACTCAGCAGGCGAAACTGGTGGCGTCCGCTGTGGAAGCGGAATCGGGATCGGAGTTTGGTGTTGCAGTGGCCTTGTCGGGCGATACTGCGCTCGTCGGGGCGTATCTGGAAGGGCGTGCCTATGTCTTTGTGCGCAGTGGGACCACTTGGACCCAGCAGGCGAGACTCGCGGCAGGCCCCTTTCGGTCTTCTGACGAGTTTGGTAAATCCGTGGCATTGGTCGGCGACACTGCACTGATCGGAGCACCTTCGACGTACGGTGTGCGGGGATCTCGTTCCGGGAGCGCATATGTCTTCGTGCGTAGCGGGACGGATTGGAGTCAGCAGGCGAAGCTCGAGGTACCCGACGGAGCGTATGAGGAACAGTTTGGCTTTTCCGTGGCCCTGTCGGGCAGCACCGCGCTGGTCGGAGAGTTTTTGAGTTCGAGTTTTGGAGGCGAATCAGGCGACGCGCGCGTCTTCGTGCGCAGTGGCTCAGCTTGGAGTCAGCAGGCGAGATTTGTGGCGTCCGATGGCAAGAGGGGTGATCACTTCGGTCAATCCGTGGCGGTATCGGAGAATACTGCGCTGGTCGGGGCATGGGAGGACGACACTTTGGGGACGAATTCCGGCAGCGCGTATCTCTTCGCCCGCGACCGCTTCACGGAGGAGTGGGTGGCACAGGGGAAGCTCGTTGCGTCCGATGGCGCAGCGCGAGACTACTTCGGCACTTCCGTCGCCTTATGGGATGACACCGCGCTGGTCGGGGCGAGATATGCCGACAATGCAGAATTGGATTCGGGCAGCGCGTATGTCTTCACCCGCATCTCAGAGCGTTGGAGTGAGCAGGAGAAGTTGATAGCGTCTGATGGCGCGGCGGACGACCTCTTCGGCTTTTCGGTAGCCTTATCGGGAAACACCGCGCTGGTGGGGGCGTATCTGGATGATAACGGGGGAGCTGATTCTGGAAGCGCCTATGTCTTCGTGCGCGATGGCACGGCATGGAGCCAGCAGGATAAGCTGGTGGCCAACGATGCGATGGAGCTGGATTATTTCGGCTATTCGGTGGCCTTGTGGGGCGAGACGGCGCTCATCGGGGCGAGATATGACGACGAAGGAGGGGTCGACTCGGGCAGCGCGTATGTCTTCGTGCGCAGCGGCACGGCGTGGAGCCAGCAGGAGAGGCTCGGGGCGGGTGACGCCAGCGCGCGCGATCAGTTCGGTGTTTCCGTGGCTTTGTGGGGCGATACCGCCCTGATCGGGGCGTCATTGGCCAGCACGACTGCGACCCGCACCGGCAGTGCCTATATCTTTGAGCGAAGCGGCACGGCCTGGAGTCAGCAGGCCAAGCTCGCGCCGGACGATGCCGCGAGGGATGACCGGCTCGGCGGGGCGGTGGCCTTGTGGGGTGATACCGCGCTGATTGGAGTGTATCGGGACGATGATGCAGGGTCTGACTCTGGCAGCGCGTATGTCTTTGCGCGCAGCGGCACAGAGTGGAGCCAGCGGACGAAGTTCGGGGCCGATGACGGTGTCGCGGGTGATCAGTTCGGCATCTCTGTGGCCCCTGTCTCTTATACACATCTGACGCTGCCGACGATCTACTCTGTGTAGA
>CAJXVQ010000373.1 GCA_913060685.1 uncultured Verrucomicrobiales bacterium | reverse complement strand
GGCTCGGAGATGTGTATAAGAGACAGTCCCTGAGTCGCCTGGTCGATGGATAAGGAAGGACAATTTCCTTTTCGGCCCAATCCCGGGACTTCTCTGAAAATTTCGATCTCAAGGGCGAATCGGGCCAAAAACAAATGATCAGGACGATGATGACGGCGATGGCCTTACCTTTCATTTTGGGGAGTGTGGCATGAAAATCGCGGTAAAATCACTCTGAAAGTTTTTGGGGAGCGGCTGGAAATTCATCTTAAGGCTTTTTTTATTGGACAGAACCGTTCAGTGGCGATAATTCCGCCTCCGCACGAAGGTGCGACATACCCACTTAAATGGCAGCGTAGCTCAGGGGTAGAGCAGAGGACTCATAAGCCTTTTGTCGGTGGTTCAATTCCACCCGTTGCTACCACTTTCTTCAACCCTCGTAGTTCTTTGAGCTGCGGGGGTTGATTTTTTCCTGCGATGCGGGCGGGATCAGGTGAGTCTCCAAGTTCGATAGCAACGGTGTCATCGATCTACCGTTCTTTGATCATTCGTGAATGGAGGATACGGGAAGTCCTGCAAGGGCGCGGCTCGAGTGGTCAGGAGCAATCTCATCCCTTCAGTGTTCTGACAACATCGGGATGAGGAGAGGAAAAATATCGTCTCGGGGAACAAGTCTGTTCAGGCTTCCATGCATGAAGAGTGCATTGTGTTGTTTTGTCATACTCTCGGCCCTCTCCCAGGCTGAATTAACCAAGGAGGAAGCGGTGAAGATGACGGGTCGGATCTATGCTGAAAAGGCGGGAGAAAGGTCTCTGAAAATGAAGGCGGCGAGTGCGGGATTCAAATCCTTCGAGGTCAGTGCGGCTGGGAAAAAATTGAAGTGTGTTGGTAAGCTCTATGGCGAGGCAGAGGCAGGAAAGCGGGCGCTCTACATTTCGATGCACGGTGGCGGTGGCGCTCCGGCGAATATTAATGATCAGCAGTGGAACAATCAAGTTCAGCTCTATGAGCCGAAGGAGGGGTGGTATGTCGCTCCCCGGGCTCCGACCGATACCTGGAATCTTTGGCATGAAGGACACATTGATGCGCTCTTCAGCAAGATGATCGAGGACATGGTGGCGAAGCACGGGGTCGATCCAAATCGGGTCTACCTCATGGGCTACTCGGCGGGTGGAGATGGTGTTTATCAATTGGCTCCCAGGATGGCGGATCGTTTTGGGGCAGCGACCATGATGGCGGGGCACCCGAATGATGCCACGGCTGATGGTCTCTATGCTCTGCCCTTCCGAATCTACATGGGTGGCAAAGATGCCGCCTATAAGCGAAATGAAGTGGCAGCCCGGTGGGGGGAGAAATTGGCCGCCTTGCAGAAGGAACGCGGTGGCTATGATCACAAGGTCACAATCTATCCCGAGATGGGGCACTGGATGAAGAAGAAGGATGCCGAAGCCGTTCCATGGATGGCGACAAAGACGAGAAAGGCGTGGCCCAAGAAAGTGATTTGGGGGAAATCAGGGAAGCGTTCCGAGCGATTCTATTGGTTGGGTGGCAAGCCGAAGGATGTTATTTTTGCTTCGGTGGAAGGTCAAAAAATCACGATCAAGGGAGCGGGTAAAGATGAGTTGAAGCTCTACCTGAGCGACGAACTTGTGAATCTCGACGAGCCGGTGACGGTAATCGTTGATGGTAAGGAGGTCCACTCAGGTAAGGTGGCCCGGACCAAGGAAGCGATTGCGAATTCCTTGAAGCAACGCCTTGACCCCAAGATGACAGCGACGGCTGTGTTGGAGTTTAAAGGAGCCGAGTAGGCCAAATGCCACCTGGTGTCGGTCGGGAATCCTCTTTTTGATTACAAACACCGCGTTTTTGTGGAACGGCGGGAATGTTGCCTATTTGGCCGGGGCGTGATACCACGGGAAACCGCAGCGGCGGATGTGTGATGAACCGGAAACTTAGCGATCGATGGCACGGCCCCTTTTGGTTGGGAGGCGCGTTGTTAGCATTGCTGCCCTTTTTAATCGCAGTGGGCTTTGATGGCCCGCGTGCCCCTTGGGTGAAAGGCGCGGGTTCTTTTGGCGACAATGTCGTTCTGGCAATCTGGTGGACCCTCGGGGGGGCTGCCCTTGGAGGACTGGCCTGGATCAAGCTCTCAGGTCGCTCAATGACCGGGAGTTTCCGCCGGTGGTGCGGCGAGAAACACAAGTTCCACTGGATGTGGTTCATTCTCTCGTTGGGAGTTTATGGGGTGCATAATTACCTCTTTTTGGCCGGCTTTCGTTTTACGCAGTTTGAGAAGATGAGCACGATGTTCGGTCGCATCCTGACCGGCGCGGTGGTGGTGGGTGTTTACTGGTTGGCTTGCGGGTTGGCTGGTGCTCTTGCTCCAAAGCGGATGCGCCGTTGGCCATGGGTCGTGGCGGCCTTTCTTCCCTTCGTGATGTTGGCGGACTTCGTCGCGATTCTTTACTGGAAAAACCCGGTGGTGAATCTCCTCAATCAACTCGATGAAGAGGGAAGTTTTGATCTTGGGGCCAACCTCGCTTCGAGTGGCGTTGCCGTTCCGCCTTGGGCGGTGGTTGTCGGGTTCCTATTGATCGTGTGGGCCTTCTATCTGATGTTTCACTGGTTGGCGGATCGTAATTGGGCGTCCCGGGTTCAGATGCCCCGCTGGATTGCCGTGGTGTTTCTGGTTGGGATTTGGGGAGGGGTTTGGGCGGAGAAAGCTGTCGGAACCGGATGGAAGTCACGGAATGCCCAGCGATGGGGACACAATGCGTATGATGTCCACCTGACCAGAGGATTGGAGCCCCCGCTTGGAGTCGCGGAGTTTCAGGTAAAGTTTTTTCCAAAAGCGCTGTCTACCGATGAGTCGAGACCGGCTGAGGATGGGAAACGGCCGGATATCTTTATCATCATGATGGAGAGCACCCGACAGGATGCCATCGCTCCCGAGCATGCGCCATTCCTGACTCATTTCCGCGACGAGGAGTGCCAGGATCTCGGGCGAACTTGGGCCGCCTCGAATTCGACCGCACTTTCATGGTATGGTCTTTTTCACGGGGTTCTCCCGGTTTACTGGGCCGGAGAAAAAGCCTCCTATGTGCGCACCAAGGAGCTGGCGACACCCGCATGGTTCGACCTCTTGAAGCGAGCGGAATACCGCATGGAAATCAGGACGGTTTGTGATCTGTCTTATCGGAACATGGGCGCGACGAGCTTTGGGACGCAGCAGAATGTTTTCAAAGCTTACACCGAATCACCGGTGGGCGATATTCACTGGCAGGATTACTACGAACAGATTCCGAAGCGCGAGAAGGAGTCGTTTGCGTCTACGCTCAAAGCTCTTCAAGTGTCTCCTTCCAGTGGGAACTTTCACTTTATCGCAGTGGATTCCACTCACTATGGTTACCGCTGGCACGAGGACTTTGACCCACCCTACACCGACTACCATGACGATGCCGGTGTTCCCGGATTCCCGAACGATGAAGATATTGCTTCGATCAAGCGCCGCTACCACAATTCAGTGGCGTGGGTGGATTTTCAAGTCGAAGAGTTTGTGGTCGAGCTGAAGAGGCAGGGGCGGTATGACGATAGCGTGATCATTGTGACGGGGGATCACGGGGAGGAATTTTATGAAAATGGCAGTTGGTTTCATAGTTCCTCACTCCTTCCAGCCCAGACCCAGGTGCCCATCCTGATCAAGTGGCCGAAGGGCGTGGAGGCACCGCCGCAGTCCTCGGCATCCCATCTGGATTTGGTCCCAAGCCTCCGGGATCTTCTTGGTTTCCCGGCTGATCCGGGTTTTCCGGGTCGCTCGCTTTTGCAGCCTCTCGACGAAGAACGGACTCAAATGACCTTCGCTTGCAATACGGGCGTGAGTGGAGTTTGCATGGCATGGTATCGTGATGGCTGGGTCGCGACTTTCCGTTGGGAGAACCCGTTTTCGTATGGCCCGCCGGATCAGATCCACCTTGATGACATCATTGGGCCGGAGGGAAGCGCACTGGAGCCGGTGGAGCCGGTGGATTGGCAGGCCCTTCTCCTTGAGAAGTTTCCCGATGCCCCATATCGGCTGTTTGAGGAATTTAATCTCTCGGTGCAAGATCCGTGAGGGATTGCTTGTCGACTCGTCGGCTGATAGAGATGCGCCCCGCTTTATGAAAGAGAGTCCCAAATCACTCAGCGTGATCGTCCCGTGCTATAACGAGGAGGATTCGTTGCCGGCTCTCTTTGAGCGGGTCGAAAAGATCTCCGGTGATTGGCCCGAGGACTATGAGGTCATCTGCATTGATGATGGCTCGAGCGACCGGACGGTGAAGCTCTTACGAGAGCAAAATGCCCGTAATCCCAAATGGAAGGTCGTGATTCTCAGTCGGAACTTTGGTCATCAGGCTGCGGTTTCAGCGGGCTTGGCGTCGGTCACCGGTGATGTTGTGGCAATCATTGATGCTGATCTACAGGATCCTCCCGAGCTGATTTCCGATATGATTGCGAAGTGGCGCGAAGGATTCGAGGTTGTTTACGCGGTGCGTAAAAAGCGCAAAGAGGGGATCTTCAAAAGAGCGGCCTACTTCTGCTTCTACCGCCTAATGAAATCGATGACCGAGATCGAGGACTTCCCGCTCGATTCGGGCGACTTCAGTTTACTCGATCGCAAAGTGGTTGATACGCTGGTGGCCTTTCCTGAAAAGAACCGCTTTCTTCGCGGGCTCCGGGCGTGGTCGGGGTTTCGGCAAACCGGTCTCGAATACGAGCGGAGTGCGCGCTTCGCGGGTGAACCCAAATACACTTTTAGGAAGTTGCTCGGCTTGGCGAGCGACGGGCTCTTTTCCTTCAGTGGCGTTCCCTTAAGGTTGGCTTCTTTTGCGGGGGTCTTCATTTCCTGCTTCTCGGCGCTTGGGATGATGTTTTTTGTGGTGCAGAAGATCTATCCCGAACCGTTTCGCGAGATGGGGCTTCCAATTGTTCCCGGGTTTGCGGCAACGATTGTCACAATTCTCTTTTTGGGTGGAGTGCAGTTGCTCTTCCTGGGAGTGATTGGGGAATACCTCAATCGGATCTATACCGAGGTGAAGGGGCGTCCGGAGTTTTTGGTTGCGGAGAAGGTGGGCCTTGAAGAAACATCATCATGAATTTCCCCAAGGATACCGAGCTGACACCCAGGCTCATTCGCGTTTATGCGGTCGCGCTTTTTGCGGTGATTTCGGGAGCGCTGTGGGCCGGGTTTTCCGCGGACACTTACTTCGCGAGCGATGGCTCATTTTACTTCGCCATCATTCTTGATAATGGAACGTTTACCAACATTGCCCCTTCCCGGGCACATGCTGAATTTCTGACCCAATGGCCCTTGGTCTTGGCGGTGCGATCGGGGGTGACAGACTTGGCGACATTGGAGAGGATATTCGGTCTTGGGATTTGGTTTCCCTGGGTGCTGTCTTTTGGAATTTCACTTTATGCGACGCGGGAGCGCCCGGCCTTGATTTTCTTTTTTTTGATTTCCCTGGTGAGTCTGAATCTGGCGGCCTGGTGTCTCATCTACGGGGAGCATCTTGTCTTGCTCTCACTGGCCTGGCCGATCTTCTTTTTTGGGATTGTCAGGCGTCCGTTAACGGTTTTGGAACAGGTGATTACGGCTGCGCTACTCATCGCGCATCTGAAACTTTATGAGACGACGCTTGTTTCAGGATCGATTTTCACGGTGATCTTTGCCTTCCGGGCGTGGGTTGAAAAAAATCCCAGGGAAAGATGGGGGAGCGGGATTTTGGCTGCCCTTGCCCTTGCCTCTGTCGTGATTGCGGTGACCTGGATTCTCTTTCCGCGTGATCCTGAAAATCGGGGTCATTTTCTTGGGGCCATTCTGGCATCACTTCTCCATCCCTATCCGTGGATGGGCGTATCCTTTGTCGTCTTGAATTTCCTGGGGGTTATTTTTTCTTCCCGCAAGTTGCTTTTGGCAGGCTGGGTTGCTCCGCTGGCGATTGGAGTTGTGTCCATTTTTGCCCCGGGAATTATGGGTGGGATTTCATTTTCGACCCGGACCCTGACATTGACAGCGCTTCCCTTGCTTCTGTTTGCGACGGTTCTCTTTAGTCTTTCGAAATTCAAACTGACCAAGCGCTGGGCTGTTTCAATTTCGGCCTTGGTGATTGGGATTTCGCTACTTCATGTGAGGCATCTTCAGACTTGGGTCGAATTTAAGAGTGAGTTCACCGGGATTCTCAAAGAAGAAAACGGATTCGTGGATCCGGCTGACCACGGCGATATCGATCATTGGGGGTGGACCAATCCGCTCTTGAGCTACGTTTGGAGTGAAGGTGAGATTAAAGCGGTGATCCTCAACAGGAACTTCAAGGATGGGTATGAACCCTTTGATCCATTCACAGAGATGGTGATGGAGAAATATCTCACCAAGAAGCCGGACTTTCTCAAGGATCCGGCGGAGGAGTAAGATCTACTTCTCGAAGACGAGGAACTTGCGGCAGACGAAGTTGACGAGGGCGGAGGAGATGATGAAGGAAAAGTGAACGACGGGACGAGGGAACTCGAAATTGTTGATGAACCAAAATGGGAGGACTTCGCCCAATGAGAAGCTCAACAGCGAAATGATGGTAAAGAGGACGAGTTCCTTTTTCGCCGGGTGGCGGCCGGGGGTGAAGACGAGCCAGCGATTGAGTCCGTAGGCGACAAAATTCGACGGGACAAAGGCGATAAAGTGAAGGATCGCGGTGTTCCAGGCGAGGGTTTGGTTGGGGAGGTTTTTAGAAAAAAACTGAGGCTGCAGGGATTCACCAAGATAGATGACGAGGGCGAGAACCACGACTGAGATCACGCCGCAGACGCCATACTTTCCAAACCTGTCTCTTATACACATCTGACGCTGCCGACGATCTACTCTG
>CAJXVQ010000372.1 GCA_913060685.1 uncultured Verrucomicrobiales bacterium | reverse complement strand
ATCTACACAGAGTAGATCGTCGGCAGCGTCAGATGTGTATAAGAGACAGGGCTTTCACTTCGTGCAAAACGGACAGTACCTGAAGCAGGGAAAGAACCCCGGCAAGTTCGGTCCGCCCCCAAATCCGTTCTCGTTTGGCGAACTCTCAATGATGGCGAGCACCAACCCCATCCCACGCTTTTCCCACTTGGGCATCTGCGTTGATGCCCCCGCTCTTCCGGCCAGGTTCCAGGGGCAATTTCTGAGCGTCGATCCCTTGCATCACTATCTCGTAGCCTCAACTCGAAACGCAACCGGCAGCACTTTCAAAACCTCCGACACCGGATTTCCTCTTCGGAGCGATGACCTCACTTTCCGGCCGGTCTATCTCGCCAATGCTCCCTGCGGAGGGGTGATCTTCTCGGACTTCCGGGAGCAATACATCGCCCACGGGCAAAACTACCAAGGCCAGATCGATCCCGACAGCGGGCGGATTTATCGACTCCGGGGAAAAGAGGCGACGCTGATCAAGGACCGAAATCTGGAAGCAAAGACCTCCCAGGAATTACTGGCGCTCTTGAAACACGACAACCTTTGGCACCGGCAAACCGCCGTTCGTTTGTTGGCGCAGAGAGCGGAGGCAACACTCGTCCCGCAATTGGAGGCCCTCCTTTCACAAAAAAATCCCCACCCTGCTCTGGAAGCACTCTGGGTGCTCCACCAGATGGGCGAACTCCGCCTCAAGACAGCCCGCCTGCATCTTGATCACCCGGCCCCTATGGTGCGTGCCTGGATCATCAGGCTCTCCGGTGACGACGGGAAGCTTGAACCGGAACTCTTTAAGCCCATCAAAATTCTCGCCAAGCAGGAATCGAATGCCGAAGTCCAGTGCCAGATCCTCTCCACCGCAAATCGCCTTGATCATGAGCAGGGCCTCGCGCTTGCCCGACAAATCATCTCACGACCCGATCACCTTCAGGATCCCTTCATTCCGCTCATGGCCTGGCATGTCGTGGAAGCTCACTGCGAAAAAAATCCCGCGGCTGTCATCGCGACTTTCGATGATCCCAAACTTTGGTCTTCCCCCTTCTTTCTGGATCATATCGCCCCCCGCCTGATGCGGCGCTTTGCGGAGGCCGGATCCCGCCGCGATTTCCTTCATTGCGCACACCTCCTCGAACTCGCGCCGGATGTCGCCGCTCGCACCGCCTTGATGAAAGGCTTTGAGAAAGCATTTGAAGGAAGAACGGTTCCACTCCTCCCGGACGAACTGACCACAAAGCTGGATCAATCCTCCCTCTCCATGCGCATTCGCAGGGGCGACTCACAAGCTCTGGCGGAAGGCCTCACCCTGCTTTCCAATCCCCAAGCCACTCCTGCCGATCGACTCGCAGCAATACGAGCTTTCGGAAGCTATCGAGGCGGAAACGAAGTCTGGAAAAAACTCCTCCATCTTGCGACTTCGACTGACAATTCCGAACTGAATCGTGCCGCGATCATCGCCCTGCAAATCTACAACGATAAAGCAATTGGGGAGGCCTTGGTGAAATCCTATCCGAAGCTTTCGCCGGTCCTGCAAGCCACAACTCTCAATCTCCTCGCCTCCCGGCCTGGCTGGGCAGCGGCTCTTCTCGCAGCCATTGATCCTAAAAAAATCCCATCCCGTCACTTTGACCAAGATCTCCTTGCACGCCTCGCACTTCATGAAGACAACAAAACCAAATCGTTGCTTCTCAAAAATTTCCCTGATGCTCAAAAGCCAACTCCTTCCCTCCGGGCGGATGCCTTGCGAAAGATTCTCTCGGCCCGTCCCGGAGATCCCTACGCCGGCGAGTCCATTTTCACCGCGCGTTGCGCAAGCTGCCATAAGCTCTTCTTCAAAGGAGGAGACGTCGGCCCGGATCTCACCCGTTACCAACGGGACGACCTTGGCACCATGCTCATAAGTATCCTCGAACCAAACGCAGAGATTCGTGAGGGTTACGAAAATGTCGTCGTGACCACCACCGACGAACGAATCCTGAGCGGCTTCCTTTCCGACGAAGACACGAATAGCATTGTCATCCGGAGCTTCGATGGTTCCGACATTACGATTCCTCGCGCCCAAGTGAAAACCCTCAAGCCGGCCGGTCGTAGCCTCATGCCCGCCGGCCTTCTCAACGGTCTCGATGACACCGAACTTCGAAACCTCTTCGCCTATCTCAGAATCTCCCAACCCATCACCAAATGAAAAAAATCATCCTCCTTTTTTGCACCCTGCTCGGACTCTCATCTCTCTCCGCCAAGGACCCCATCCGCATCGGTTTGATCGGTCTCGACACCTCTCATGTCACCGCCTTCACCAAGATCATCAATGACCCCACCACCAAGGATCACGTCAAAGGAGCCAAAGTGGTCGCAGCATTTAAGGGAGGAAGCCCCGACATCGAATCGAGCATTTCAAGAGTCGAGGGATACACCAAAACCCTGAGAGAAGACTTCGGAGTGGAAATCTGTGAGACCATCGAAGACCTCTGCACCAAGGTTGACGCGGTCATGATCGAAAGCGTCGACGGCCGGCCCCATCTCGCGCAGGCAAGACCGGTCATCGCGGCAGGATTGCCTCTTTTTCTCGACAAGCCCGTTGCCGGAAGCTTGCGCGACGCTCTTGAAATCTTCCGTCTTGCCAAGGAAGCGGGCGTTCCAATTTTTTCCTCTTCATCTCTTCGCTACGCAAAAAGCACCCAGGCCGTTCGTGCGGGCTCGATTGGAGAAGTGACCTATGCCCTTTGTTCCAGCCCGGCCAAAATCGAGCCCCACCATCCTGATCTTTATTGGTATGGCGTGCACGGATGTGAATCTCTCTTCACCGTCATGGGAACCGGATGCCAATCCGTCGTCCGCAGAACGACACCCGAAGGCTTGATCGAAGTCGAGGGCACCTGGGCGAATGGCAGAACCGGCATCTTTCGGGAAGGCAAGGGCTACTCGGGCATCGCCCGCAATGCCAAGGGTGAGGAGGTCGCCGTGGGAGCCTATGAGGGTTACGCTCCTCTGGTGGTCGAAGTGGTCAAATTCTTCAAAACAAAGAAGCCACCCGTTTCAGCCGCCGAGACCATTGAACTCTTCACCTTCATGGAAGCAGCCGATGAAAGCAAACGCCAGGCAGGCAAGGCGGTGACGCTCAAGGAAGTTCTCGCACGGGCGAAGACCCGATGATTTGAAGGCTTGAACTGAAACCACCCACCTATGGCTTCTGCGAAAGGCCGGCGGTGGGTTCTGCGCTGACCTCACCTCGCAGGGAGCATGAGGCAATGAGATTTCCGCTTCCTTGTCCTTTGAAGCGAATCGAGGCCTCCGCTCGTGGTGTCTCGCGGGTGTCGGCAATCGTGCAACCGGTCACGAGAACATCGTGACAATCGAGCGCATCAATTCCGTAGGGAACGCCATTGCTGAAGTTGCAACCATTCACCGCGATGCGTTGACAGTTTTGCAGCTCCAAAAGCGACGCTCCGCTTCTCTGACCCTCCGGGGATTCGTCGTGGAAACTACAGCCTGAAATGGTGCAGTCCTGACTATCAAGCAAGCGAACACCGGTCCCGGCCTTTTCGGTGTGGCGGCGGAAGTGATTACTGCCGATGGTGATCAATCGTGAATCTTCGATCAGGAGATTTCGATGGGAACAAGAGTAGATCGAATTGCCGGTTAGGGAAATTCCGTAGCAGCCGCTCAGATGAACATTGGTTTCTTGAGAGCCGATAATATTTCCGGTGATGGTGATCAGGCCGGGTGGTCTCGAACCGTCGCGCTTCTCCATGATCCGGATGTTCCGCCCCTCTTTGGTCGCGGTCGCCTGGATGGTATTGGAGACGATGGTGACTTCATTGACGCTTGCTCCCTCCGCCGTGGTGTCGATCCAAATTTCCGCTGTCGGCTCAGTGGAAAGCTCCGGGTAGGAGCGGGGGGTATTATTGTATTCAATATCGTTCCCGGTGATTTGGAGGTTTCGAATTTCTGATCGTTCAATTCGGATCCCGCCCAGGCGGTTATAGCTGATGTGGGAATTTGCGATGTTGATCTGATGGAGATTGAGGCCATCCATGAAGATGCCCACTCCACGGTTGTGATAAACGTGGCAGTTCACGATTTGAATGTTCCGATTTCGCTCCACAAGGTGAATGCCGTGCCTGACGTGCCGGATCATGACGCCGTCAAAGATGGCCTGCATTGTCCCTTTGAGTTCGAATCCATCCGCCTCCGCGTGGGATCCCTCAACTGCGATCTCGCGAATCGTGGGCATTCTTTCCGACTGCCACACTGCGGGCTTAACCGAGCTGGGATCGCCGGTTCCGCCGTGGTTCCCGACAAGCCGGAAAGCGGGACCGGGACCTGCCATGACAATCGTGGCGGTGCCCATTGATCCGGAAATTCCGCAGGGACCTGACTTCTTGAGAGGGATTTCAAGCGGCCTTGTGATCCGGTAGGTCCCCTTGGGAAACTCCAACAAGCCATCACCATCTTTGATCGCATGTTGAATCGCCTCGGTGTCGTCGGTCTGTCCATCGCCGGCAGCTCCAAAGTTTCTGACGTTACTCATTGGAAAACTCTAGGGAAGAACCCGTCGAATAGGAAACAGATCTTCCTTTTTTGATGATCATGCCGCCCGGACTCGCGCCCGCAAAATTTGCAATCCCAGCACCCCATCGAATTCGATGGCCCCATCCATCGGTTCAAAGTAGGCTTCGGCACTTAAGAGCCACAAAGAAAAACACCATGACCACGCCACTCCGCCTCCTCCTCGTCGCCCTCTCTGCCCTCTTCCTCATCGGCTGCGCCAGCTCGGGATCCTCCAACACCAAGAGCCTCCTCACGGCCGCCGGCTTCCGGGAACGCTCGCCTCAAACTGAAAAGGAAAAAGAACTCTACGCCAACGCTCCCTCCTACAAAGTCCACCGCATCACGGCCGGAGACAAAACCTTCTATGCCTACAAGGATGAGAAAAGCGGTCTGGCCTATCTCGGGGATGAGGAAAATTACGAACGCTACAAATCACTCGCGGTCCAACAAGACATCGCTCAAACCCAGTATCAAGCCGCCCAAATGGAGCAAAATATGGCCATGGACTGGCATGGCTCCTACGGCCGCTATTACTACGGCCCCTACTATCGCCCGAGGTATCGCTAAGCGATCCTGGCAAGAATGGTGCTCGTTTAAGAAACTCCCACGGTTAATCGCCGGATCTCAAATTGGCCAATGGCCTTTTTCATACCAGCATGGGGAAGGACGAAGTGGCTCCCCATGTTGAAGGGTGGCAGCGAGGACTGTCTGAAGGACAATGTCATAGGGGAATGCTTATGAGGTCGCCTCACGCGAACGACCTACGACGGACCGAAACCCCACGCGTTGCGTGGGGCTGAGATGACGAAGGCCTTTTGTCAAAAAGCATCTTAGCCAGGCGACATTCGCCCTGGCAAATTCCGAAACCTGTATTCTTGTTGAATGCGGGGGTGAAAGGGAGATGTCTCCCATCGAGGGAGCTGCGGACTGGGTCGCGGTTACTCGAAACCGATCGGACCGAATCTTTTCATATACCCCATCCCCTGAATAAACCCAATGGCAGTTTTACGTTCGTCCGGGGAAAGCTTGGAGTCTTTATCCTCATCCAGCGCTTCGAGCATCTTTACTGCATTTTGTAACTGGCCGTTCCCGCCTTCCTCAGCGCGACGTTCCCAGAGACGATCAATGAATTGATTTATCAAAAGAATCCGCAGTGAATCGTGGGTCGCTTCTTTCTGTTCCTTGGTTTCGAACATCGCAGCCAACGTGATCGAGCCCATCTCGTCGGTGGTCTGCGGGCCCCACTTCACGTCTTTGGGGGGACTCGTGGGATTGTTGGGATTTGAGGCTGAGTTGTCGTAGGAAATCAGCATGTCGAGACGGGTGCCCGCAGGAAGCTTGACCGGCTTTTCAAAGGAATAGTCCTCCTGCCATCTGAAGTCCCATCGTGTCGTTCGCAGAAGGCGGATGGCTTTTCCGTCAGGCAAGGTGGCGGTCAACTCCATACGCTTGGCCAAGTAGTGGGCGTGCGCGTTTACGGCAAAGGCTTCACAGTCTTCTGGAAGGATGAAAGAGGCTTCCTCAAGATGCTCTTTGTCACCGGCCTTGATGTCGATGCCTTGCAGTTGACCAAAGTGCGGAGGGACCTGAACGATGGTCCAGGGGCGGGCTGTCGGCTTATCGGAGTAGTGAAAACCGACCGATGACTGATCAGTCATTTCCTTACCATTCGGGTGATAGTGAATTTGCGCCACGAGGTCCGCGCCCTTTGGAATGAACCAACGAAGGCCGTGGGGTAATTCAGTCGGTTGGGTTCCCACGTCCCAGCCGCCAATGTAGCGGAAGTCGGCGTTCGATCTGTTCATGCCGAAGCCAGGTCTCTTGTCCTGGGCGTCGTATTCCCGGGCCTTCCCCGTGGTGTCGAGAAAGTAGAGAATATGATGAACAACCTCCGGGGCGCCGGGGAGAAATTCCACGGCTTCCACCCACTTGTCCTCCTTGAGGTTCATCGGGATGACAAAATTGCGGTAGATGTCCTTGCCTTCGGCGGGCACGGTAAAGGGCTCTGCAATGGTGGCAATTTGGTCTGGCTTGCCGATTTGCCAGTCCTCGTGGAATTCCGGAAGCGGCGGAGTTTCGCCAGGATCACCCTCGGGATGACCGGCGGCAACCCAGTCGGCGAAGAGCTTAATCTGCTGCGGAGTGAGGGAGCGATCGTTGCTGAATTTCACATCACCCGGATCCGCGTGCCAGGGAGGCATGGTGCGGTCTTCGGTGACTTCCACGATCTGCTTGGCGCGCCGCTTGACAGTTTTGTAGTCGGTCAGGGCAAAGGGGCCTGTCTCTTATACACATCTGACGCTGCCGACGATCTACTCTG
>CAJXVQ010000371.1 GCA_913060685.1 uncultured Verrucomicrobiales bacterium | reverse complement strand
CTACACAGAGTAGATCGTCGGCAGCGTCAGATGTGTATAAGAGACAGCTCCCAGACATCACGCTTGATGCCATCGAAGGGTCCGAAGGAGTTGAAGAAGTCCGGGCGGTATCCCTCGGGGAGGTAGGACTCCTTACTGGGGCCGTTGTCAGTGGTGAAAACGACGAGGGTGTTTTCGTCGATATTGAGGGTCTTGAGATGAGCCAAGAGGTCGCCGACGCAGTCGTCGATGCGGCGGACGTTGGTGGCGTAGCGTTGATAGACGTTGGGCCAACTTTTCTCGGCAGTTTTGGGCTCTCCATCATGATCCCAAGTGGCGTTCTTGTAGTCGGGGTGCATGTAGCTGTCCTTCCTCCCGACGGCGGTGTTGATCATTTTCCCTTTTTCACCAAGCCACTTGAGGCCCTCTTTTGGAAAAGGGCTGGGAGGGAGTTGGAGGATGGCATGCGGGGTGTCGTAGGCGAGATAGAGGAAGAAGGGCTTTTTGGGATCGGTCTTTTTCTTGTCGGTGATCCACTTTTTGGCGCGAGCGGTGAAGAGGTCGGTGGTGAAGCATTTGTCGAAATCCGCTGAGATTTCACGGTCATTTTCCCAGAGTTCTTTTTTATCCTCCTTCGGGTAGTGCATGTGCCCATCACGGTGGCGGACGTAGCCGTGGAAGAAATCAAAGCCGCGTTTGGTGGGGTAAGCGGGCCAAAAGTTTGGATCGCCTGCGGTTTGTTTCTTCTTACCCTTGCTCTTCGTTCCGCCCGGTTTTGAGTTCCCCTGAAGGCCCCATTTTCCGATTGCGGCAGTGCTGTAGCCAGCTTCGTGAAGGACCGTCGCGAGGGTGTGGTTGTCGCCGAGAGCACGGTCGAATTGGTTGTCGCGGATATTGGCATGTCCTTGGTGCACACCGTGGAGGAGAGATCCGCGTGAGGGAGCACAGACTGGAGCCGGGCAGTAGTAGTGTCGCAACTGCAATCCTTCCGCTGCCATTTGATCCAACTTGGGTGTGATGTGCCAAGGTTCTTTGCGGTCGTTTTTGGTCTTGCGGAGGTTTTGAAAAAAGACTCCGTAGTCGCCGTAGCCCAGATCATCGGTGAGGATGAAGATGATATTGGGTCTGGACGCGGCGTGAAGCCAGGAAATGCTGACTGCCAATGCGAGGCAGACTCTTCGGATACTCATGCCCTCAATATTGAGTGAATGAGTCGTTTAGGAGAACTTCTAAATCCGGTCATTTTCGAGGATGCAAAGAAGATGAGATGGAATATTTTCAGCTCCTGCGACTCACTCTTTGCGGGAGTTTCAGGTCTCCAAGGGGATTTGACTAAACTTCCGGGGGATCGGTCGGCTCCACTTCTTCCATAAAGGGATCGTAGGGGACGGGGTGATCGTCGAGTTCATCATTTGTATCCGGCAGAGCTTGGTTCGATGCCGCGATTTGATCACGGGCCTGGTCGAGATTGCTGAAGACCGCGATGTGGAAGAGGCCGTCTCCCTCGTCAGCGAGGCCTTCGTTGGTACGCCCGATGAGAACTCCTTCGCGGGAGGCGGTGACCGGGGTTTCGTTTCCTCCGAAGGGGTCTGCTACAAATCCGATGACTTCATCCTTGGTTACCGATTTTCCAAGGGCGAGGAGAGGGGTGAAAATGCCGCCAATGGCCGCGCGTTCCCAGTAGCTCTTTTCGCAAACGATGGGGTCGATTTTTTTCTTCCGCGCGGCAGTCTTGCGTTGCGAGAGCATTTCGATGTGGCGCATCACTGAAAGGATACCTTCAACGCCATGGCGGATGGAATTTGCGTCGAGACGCAAGGCCTCGCCTGCTTCGTAAAGAATGATGGGCTTTTTCTCCGCGTAACAAAGCGAGCGAAAGGTATTTGGTCGCTGGGGAGCGAGCACGATGACCGGGGCGTTGAAGACCCTGGCCAGTTCCAAGGCACTTGAATCAGCTGTGGTCACCCGAATTTGCGGGAGGTTGGGCCGATTAATGGCTCCGGTGTGGAGATCAATGACGAGATCACAACGGGGCACAAGTTCGCTGGTCACCACCCGTGCGAGTCGGGAACCGAGCGATCCGGTGGCGGAGCCCGGGAAGAGCCGGTTGAGATCACGCCGATCCGGGAGATAGCGGGAGCGGTTCAGGAAGGCGGGGACGTTGACGATTGAGACGGCAAGGAGGGTGCCACGAAGACGTTTCATCGAGCCCGTTTTGACCAGACGGCGAATGATTTCGGTGCCATTGATTTCATCGCCATGGATGCATCCGGTCACGAGCATGGTGGGCCCTGGCAGTCGTCCGTGGATGACGGTGAGCGTGAGATCCACCTGCGCGTGATTGATAAAGACACCGACAGGGAGGTTGATAAGCGCACGGGTGCCTGCGACGACTGAATGTCCTTGGATTTCAAAAGGTGCGCGTTTTGGTTTGGTCGCAGCCATCTAACCTTTGCCTTTGGTCTTGGTGTTACTCATGGCTGCGTTTTTGACGATGAAGTCGATGATCGTACCCGCGACGTTTTTCATGGTGGCGGTTTCGATCCCTTCGAGTCCAGGGGAAGAGTTTACCTCCATTACGACTGGTCCGCTATTCGAGCGGAGGAGATCGACACCGGCGACATTGAGACCCATGACCTTGGCTGCCTGGACGGCCGTGGCACGTTCGGTTGGGGTGATCTTGCAGAGCGCGGCATTTCCGCCCCGGTGTAAGTTGGAACGGAATTCGCCCTCGGCTCCCTGACGTTTCATAGCGGCGACGACTTTTCCCCCGACGACAAAGCAGCGGATGTCGGCACCTCCGGCTTCTTTGACAAACTGTTGGACGAGGATGTTGGCATTGAGTCCACGGAAAGCTTCGATCACGGATTCTGCGGCCTTTTGGGTCTCGGCGAGAACGACACCGACACCCTGGGTTCCTTCCAGAAGTTTGATGACAACCGGAGCACCCCCGCAGAGTTTGATGATGGAGCCGGTGGCTTTGGTATCATGCGCAAAGGCGGTGACGGGGAGACCAACGCCACGGCGGGAAAGGAGCTGAAGGGATCGGAGTTTGTCGCGGGAGCGTGAGATCGCGACGGATTCATTGATGGAGTAGGTCCCCATCATTTCAAACTGACGAACCACCGCGGTGCCGAAGAAGGTCTGCGAGGCTCCAATGCGGGGAATCACGGCGTCATAGTCATTGAGCTCTTCGTCGCCAATGAAGATGGAGGGCTTTTTGGTGGCGATGTTCATGTAACAGCGAACGTAGTCGATGACATCCACACGATGGCCTTTCTGTTCTCCGGCTTCCACCAAGCGGCGGGTTGAGTAGAGATTCCTATTTCGTGAGAGGATTCCAATTTTCATTTTGTGTTCGTTGTTTTTGGTTTGTTTCCAGTGAGGTATGAGGAGGCGCAGTCCACGAGGGCGCGTTGGCGAAGCCCGGTGCGTCCGAGGAGCATTCGGAATTTCATTTGCTCCCGGCTAGAGAGGCTGATTTCGATTTCCCATGATTGGCATCCTATCTTGAGAAGTGACTTAATGAAGGGGCGGCGTTCTTCATGTCCTCCTGAATCGCGCACGATGCGGTAGTCTGAGACAGGAGCCTCAGCGTGGGTTTCGACTTCGTCGTGTTGCTTGATGGGGTGGACCGTGAAACGGACCCATTCCTGGCCGTTTCTTTCGAAAATTTTGTAGCTTGCGGTATGCAGGCACGAAGTGCGTGCGCCAGTGTCGATTTTGGCTTTGATCGATGGGATATGGATTTCCGGTAGAGAGACCCACTCGCGCCAGCCAACGGTGAGGTATTGAGAATAGTCAGGCATTTCGATGAGGGTGAGTCACGTTGAGCTTGATTCCCCTGAATGCGTCCGTCGGAAGATTCCTTCCACATGAGGAGACCTTCGAGTAAATCGAAAAAGACAGGGGGCAGCCTCATTCGACTGTTCCAGGGGTTTGAAAATCTCCTTCATTGAATGACAAACCCTATGGCTCGAACTGTGCCAATTATGACGGAAAGTTGGTGAAGACCGGTAGATCAACGATTGCTGGCGTCGTGACGGGGAGGGATAGACGACGCTGAAGCGGTGAGGTGGCTTCGCACTTTACAGAGTGTCCAATGAGTTGTCGTTTTGATTGAAGCTGATTGAAGAATCTTTGCGGGGAGAACCGAGGAGATGGCGGAGGGCTCAGATTAAAATTTGTTTTAGAATCAAGAGATTGAAGAGGGTTTCTATTTCTTGAAACTGTAGGGGCTGGTTCTTGGCACGTTGCCAGCTTGGATGATCTTGTGAACTCAATCGGATCATGAGCCTCGTACAAACATTCCCTCCCGGTGTTCAAACCGTCATCCTGCTGATCGAGGACGACGACAGCATTCGCTCCGCAATTCGAGAAGTTCTCCAGATCAAGGGATACTCCATTCTTGAGGTAATCGATGTGGTGAGCGCCTTGGAAGAGCTTGGTGATGGCAATGCTGAATTCGTGATTGCCGACTACGATAATAATCAATGGATTGATCCCAAGCAGGCCATTCAAATGATGTGTGTCGCGGCACCCACAGTGAACTTTATCGTATTGACCGGGAAGGACGACGACCTGATCGAGTTGAAAAAGGTCGAGCAAATCGAGGTGATTTCCAAGCCGTTTCAACCCGAGGATTTACTCGACATGATTTCAGTGAAACTGTGTGCGGAAGAGCGTCAGACGGAGGGGGAGGCTCAAGGAAATTGAAGCCCGCCAAGAGCCCCTCAAAATCTTGAGGGCAATCTGGTTTGCGCAGTCAGGGCGATCAAGGGAGAAAAGCGGAGCGAACTGGTAGAACCACCATGGCGATTCGCTTTCTCGCGATTCCGGTCGACCGGGCTAAAAGCTAAGAGCCAAACGCTAAGAGCCGACGTCGTAAACCTTGTAGCTCCCTAGCTATCCTTGCTTGATCGCCCTGTTTGCGGAGTGGGCGTATTACCCTTTTCGCTTCGGAAAGAGATTGTACTTATCCAGTTTGTCTCGGACGGTCATGCGAGAGACACCGAGCCATTTTGAAATATTGGATTGGTTTCCGTGGGAGAGGGCGACTGCTTGCCGGTAGAGTTCTTCTTCGAGATCGATATTGAGAGCGGCGAGGGCTCCGTCGGGAAGATCTCCTTCGCGGGCGGCGACAAGACGATTTTGGACGTGGGCGGCAAAACCTCTATCTTCTGCTGCGTCGGAGGAAGCTGTTGGGGAGACCTTGAGACTGGTCTCGATCATGCTCTTGTTAATGGTGAAACCGCGGGAGTCGATGAGGGCACGGCGAACGATGTTCTCGAGCTGGCGGACGTTGCCGGGCCAGGCTTGCCCGGAGAGATAGGTGAGGGCGTCCTTGTGTACGGAGGGAGGCTGGGTTTGGAATTCCAGAGAGTATTTGGTGAGGAAGTAGCTGACGAGGGAGGGGATGTCTTCGCGGCGCTCGCGGAGTGGGGGGAGCTCAATGACGGAGGCGTTCAGTCTGAAGAAGAGGTCCTGACGGAAGGACTCGTCTTTGATCATTTGCTCGAGGTCACGGTGGGTGGCGCTGATGATGCGAACATCGATGGTGATCTCTTCCTTTCCCCCGACGCGGCTAATGACTTTTTCCTGGAGCACGCGGAGGAGTTTGACCTGGGTCTGCCAAGGGAGGTCGCCGATTTCGTCGAGGAAAAGGGTGCCGCCATTGGCTTGCTCGAAACGGCCAATTCGTTTGCTGATCGCGCCGGTGAAGGCTCCGCGTTCGTGGCCGAAGAGTTCGCTCTCGATGAGGTTGTCGGGAATGGCCGCGCAGTTGACCGCAACGAAGGGTTCCTTGGCTCGATTGCTATGCTGGTAGATGGCACGTGCGATCAGTTCCTTTCCTGATCCGGTCTCGCCTTTGATGAGGACACTAATGGGCTTGTCCGCGATCTTGCCAATTTCCTTGAAGACGTTTTGCATGCACCGGGAAGTGCCCACGATGGAGTCCTTCTCCGGATCTTCACGCCCGATGGTCACTGGCTTGGCTGTGATCTGGCTGGAGTCTGCGGCTCGCTCGACGAGATCGAGGAGGTCAGGCATTTCAAAGGGCTTGATCAGGTAATCAAAGGCTCCCTTTTTCGTGGCCTCGATCGCTCGATCCGTGGTGCTGAAAGCGGTCATCATGATGATGGGAAGGAGGGGATGACTCTCGTGAAGTTTCTCTAACAGCTCCATCCCGCCCATGCCTGGCATGCGGTAGTCTGTGAGGACGAGGTGAAAGTCGCCCTTCTCTGCGGCAGCGAGTGCGATCTCGCCATCATCAAAGTAAGTGACGGTGTGGCCCCTGCTTTCGAGAACCGCTTTGACGGCTTCGGCAAGAGAGGCATCGTCATCGATGAGGAGGATGTTGGCTGGCATTTTGTGCAGGGATGCTTGGTGACTTAGGACTTGAATCGGAGAGATCCGCAAATCTTTTAAATCGCTTCAAGAGTGATCGTGAAGGTGGTGCCTTTTGCTTCGGTGCTTTCACAGATGATTTGGCCGTTGTGAGTCTCTACAATTTTACGGCAGATGGCGAGACCGAGTCCGGTGCCGGCTTTTTTCTTGCTGAAGAAGGGATCGAAAATCAGACCGAGGTATTCCTTGGGGATGCCGGCTCCGTTGTCAGTGACGGTGAGGAAAATATTCTTGCCTTGGCGCCCGGAAGAGAGGGCGATTTCGCCCCCTTCGAGGCAGGCTTCAGCGGCATTGCGGATGAGATTGAGGAAGACTTGCTTAAGTTGTTCTTTATCGATCCTGAGGTGGTCTTCCACGGAGTGAACGATGACGAAGGTGATCCCCCGGGTGTTCATTTCAGGGAGGGCCAGGGAATGAATGTCATCGAGGAAGTCGTTCACTTTGATGACCTCCGGATTGGGCTGGGAGCTGTCTCTTATACACATCTCCGAGCCCACGAGACCGAGGCT
>CAJXVQ010000370.1 GCA_913060685.1 uncultured Verrucomicrobiales bacterium | reverse complement strand
GAGTAGATCGTCGGCAGCGTCAGATGTGTATAAGAGACAGCCATCAAGCCCGCGCCGAAAGACGCCCCCGGATTCTACGCCGAAGGACGTCTCACCTACGTTGGCAAGCCCTACCTCCAGTTCGCGGGATCAAAGCGCTACTTCCTCAAAGCCGGAGCCGACGCCCCCGAGACCCTCCTCGGTTACGCCGACTTCGATGACACCACCGTCTCCACCAAAAAGGTGCCCTTGAAAACCTACGCCCCGCACCTGCAGGACTGGAAAAAAGGCGACCCCGTTTGGAAAAGCAACAAGGGTAAAGGCCTCATCGGTGCCCTCAACTACCTCTCCTGGAAAGGCATGAATGCCTTCTCCTTCCTCCCCTACAACGCCGGCGGCGATGGCGACAACGTCTGGCCCTTCGTCTCACGAAACCAGAAATTCCACTACGATTGCTCCAAGCTCGACCAGTGGAACGTCGTTTTCACCCATGCCCAGGCCAAGGGACTCTTCCTCCACTTCAAACTGCAGGAAACCGAAATGGACGACAACAACGGCGGACACGGTAAAAAGAAAAAGAACGGCACCGTTCCCACCTCACTCGATGGCGGAGACCTCGGTCCCGAGCGCAAACTCTACTGCCGTGAACTCGTCGCCCGCTTCGGCCATCACCTCGCACTCAACTGGAATCTCGGTGAGGAAAACACCCAGTCCACCAAGCAGCAAGTCGACATGGCCCGCTGCCTTCGCGAGTATGATCCCTACCATCACCACCTCGTCGTCCACACTTTCCCCGACCAGCAGGATAAGGTCTACAAACCTCTCCTCGGTCTCGATTCCTTCACCGGAGTTTCCCTCCAAAATTCCCACCTCAAGGATGTCCACTGGCAGACCGTGAAATGGAACCGTGCCGCCATCAAAGCCAAGCACCCCTGGTGTGTCGCCTTCGACGAACCCGGCGATGCCCAATACGGCATGCCCCCCGATTCCAACTACCCCGGAATGCCCAAGGACTACAAAGGACCCACCGTTGAACAAACCCGCAAATGGGTCCTCTGGGGCAACCTCCTCGGCGGCGGTTGGGGAGTCGAATACTACTTCGGCTACAAGCTCCCACAGAACGACCTCGTCTGCCAGGACTGGCGTTCCCGCGATCAATCCTGGGACTACGCCCGCATCGCCCTCGAATTCTTCCGCGACCAAAAAATCCCCTTCTGGGAAATGACCCCACAGCCGGAAATTGTCGGAAATCCCGAAAAAGGGAACGACACCTACTGCCTCGCCGGTGCTGACCTCTACCTCCTCGCCTTCCCCGATGGCGGATCCTGCGAGCTTACCCTCCCCGAGGGCAAGGAAGTCACCTCAATCCAGTGGTTCAATCCACGCAACGGCAGGATTCAAGACGCTTTGGAATCCGACAGTGCCACGATCACCTGCCCCGACCAAAAAGACTGGGTCGCCATCGTCCGCACCAAGTAGACGCTCTACAAATTCTCGATAAAAGTAATCAAGGGGCCTGTCGCTTTGATCAACATAAGATCAATCGGCAGAACCTCACCGAGAACCGTCTTTTTGAAATTTGGGGGGCGGGCATCCACCATCACAATTTCACCTTTCTGATGCACCCAAGCTGTTGCCATCAAATTGTGGGGGAGATTTTGCTGATTTGCCGAAATCCTCGTCCACCCGAGTTCATGAAGGAATTCCGAGATCTCTTTCTCTGATGGTTCGTCACCCTCGAGCCTGGACTGAGAGGTCACGAAATTGCCATTCTCCAGGATGCCCTCAATTCTCACATCATCCAGGAAGTGTTCATTCATGAGCTCCAATCGCTCAAGATATTCACTTGGCAGAGCTTTTCGGACTCCCAGTTTGCGGTTCTCCGCAATAGGCACCAACGCCGTTTCAGTTAAATACTTAATGACCCGTCTACCTTCCAAGATAACAGAATGCTCCTTGCCTCTCGCATGGATCTGATGCTCTCCGGGCTTCTCGAAAATCCGAAAGCCTACGCTTTTCAAGAAACCAATCTCTTCCTTTTCTTGGGCAAAGATCGCACCCTTACCTCCTCCGGACACTGTCGCAGGAATTCGGCAACGGACATCGGCCGGGAGGAAGCAACCGCCCGGGCAACTCTCATCTTCTCCATCAGATGACGGGGATGAATTTGCGGCTTCCGGTTCGAGTTGCTCATCGATGCGACACTTTATCACCAATCAAGGGAAGTGTCATTAGGAAGTTTTGTTCGCCAAGCGACCCTCAACTCTCATCGAAACAGTCACTCCTCAGCTCAAGCTCTATGTCGTCTCACTCTACCAAGGACACCGCCTTCGATCTCGTTGCCCCCTTCCAGATGTCTTTCTTGAGAACCACAAAAGTCAAAGTCTCCGAGACCTTCAAACGCACATCCTTTTTCGTTTCATTGGAATATTTCATCACCAGTTTCACCCCTTCCAAGGTCTCCAGCTTGCACCCGTGAACCCCACCTAGAGAATCCTCCCAACTCAAAAACCAGCTGCCTTCTTTCTCATAGCCGACGACCCCACTCCGAAAAGTGACCTTTTCCCCGTCTTGCAGCTTCTGAAAATCCGAACGAACCGGACGTCGGTAATGATCGGCTCCCTGGAAGACCGTCGGAATTTCCGTGCCGTCTTTCGTCACTGCAATCAGCTCGAAGGTGCCATTCTGGCTCACCATTTTTTGCTCCGGACCCTGATAAGTGAGCGTCGACTTCAAGCGATACAAGAGAGTTCCCTTCCGAGCCTCGTCAGATCGAGTCACCTCCAAAACGCAAGACAGCGCTTCCTTCTCCCCAAAAACAACTCCACAACACAGACTCAGCAAAAGAAGCAGTTTTCTCATAAGAAATTGCGGATACCCTTTTTCCGGGCAGAAAGCGACCTCATTGATCTTCCAATGCTCTACAAGAAATCGAAATTTTGTCCATGAGCTGGCAAATCACCTCCCGATCTAGGTTCGCATGTTTCCTTGTCACCCTCTGACCGGAAACCTAGTCTCCCTCCCACGGCTCATTCCGGGCCCTCCACAATCGCAACACATTCAATGACATGCTAACCGTCGTCTCTTTCATTCTCTTCACTGCCTTCGCCGCCACATTGACGTGGTGGCTCACCCGTAAAGACGAACGAGCCAGCGCCGACGGATTCTTCCTCGGTGGCCGCAGCCTCACCTTCCCCATCATCGCAGGTTCCCTCCTCCTCACCAACCTCTCCACCGAGCAAATGGTGGGCCTCAACGGGTCGGCCTTCAAAAACGGATTCAGCGTGATGGCTTGGGAAGTCGTCTCTGTCATCGCTCTGGTCTTAATGGCCACCTTCTTCCTTCCGAAATTCCTCCGCGCCGGAATCACCACTGTCCCCCAGTTCCTCGAGCAGCGCTACGATAAGCGGACCCAGACCCTCGCGAACTCAATCTTCCTGGCCGCCTACGCCCTTCTTCTGATTCCGATCATTCTCTACAGCGGAGCCAAGGGCCTCATCAATATCATGGACCTTAAGACCATGACCGGGATTGAAAACGATTACACCATTCTCCAACTCGCGTGCGTCGGCATCGGCATCGCAGGAATGATCTACTCACGTTTTGGCGGCCTCCGAACACTCGCCGTCCTCGACACCATTAATGGAATCGGACTCCTGGTCGGAGGCTTTTTGATCGCTTGGTTTGCCCTCGGACACCTTGGCGGTGATGCGGGGGTCTCGGGCGGATGGGACACTCTCAGAAATACCCACCCCGAGCGTATGGACTCGACCGGAGAAGGCGGATCGGAAGTTCCTTTTGCGACCCTCTTCACCGGAGTCGCACTCCTCAACCTCTTCTACTGGTGCACCAACCAGCAAATCATTCAACGCACCTTTGGGGCCAGCTCGCTTGCCGAGGGTCAAAAAGGAGTCCTCCTCACCGGTGCCCTCAAGCTTCTCGGGCCGGTCTACCTCGTGATTCCCGGCATCATCGCCTACCACATCTTCTTTGGTCAGGATGTTGGCAATGACGACGCCTACGGAAAACTCGTCAAACTTGTTCTCCCGGCTCATCTCACCGGCTTCTTTGCCGCCGTCATGGTTGGCGCAATTCTCAGCTCCTTCAATGCTGCGCTCAACTCCACCTCCGCCCTCTTCTCAATCGGCCTCTACAAGCACAAGATCAATCCCGGCGCAAGCGAAGCCCAGACCGTCAAGACCGCCAAACTCTTCGTGACCGTCATCGCCATTGCTGCGATCATCGGAGCGCCTCTTCTCTCGAAAACCGGGAGTCTCTTCAGCTACCTTCAGACGATGAATGCGATCTACTTCATTCCGATCTTCGCAGTTGTCGTGATGGGAATGCTCAACAAGCGCGTTCCTTCTGTCTCCGCCTTTGCCAGTATGGTGGTCGGTCTGGTCATCCTTATCTCAACCCTCATCGCCTACCCTGCCATCAATGGAGGAGAAAGCTTCGAGACTGTCACCGGCTTCAGTAACTTCCACCTCATGGGAATCGTCTTTGCCCTGCTCATCGCGATCATGGTTGTCGCATCGAAGGTCGCACCTCGTAAAAAAGCTTGGGAGATGAAGACCAATACCCCCATCGATATGACCCCATGGAAGGGCGCGCCCCTCGCAAGCGTAGTCCTCATCGCCCTCGTTCTCATCCTCTACGTATCCTTCCACCAGTAAGAAGCCCATCCTCTTTCCTCTCTCAAAAAGCCCCGTCACTTCAAGGTGCGCGGGGCTTATTTAGAGGCCGACTTGCCGAAGCTCCGGCGAATCGCTAATCCCCACATAAGCCCCATGCTCGAATCCAATCAAACTCTCACTGACCTCGCTGATGAGGCCCGCGCCAGTCTCAAGGCCATCTTCGATGTGGATAGCACTCTCGTCGCCGCTGCTCCCGGCCGCGTCAACCTCATCGGTGAGCACATCGACTACTGCGATGGCTTCGTCCTCCCCCTCGCCATCGAGCGATACATCGTCATCGCGGCCCGGCCCAATGATTCCACCATCGCCCGTGTCGGCACCACCGGTCAAGAAACCACCGAAATCGATCTCACCGGGAATCAAGAAATCAGCGAGCCCAAATGGTCCAACTACCTCCGTGGAGTCATCCAGGGGTTCATGAATCTCAACTACCAGATCCCCGGCTTCGATGCCTATATCGTCTCCTCCGTCCCGCTCGGGGCCGGCCTCTCATCATCCGCCGCCCTCGAGTGCGCTTTCGCCACTCTCCTCGAAGGCCTCGTCGATACCGTTCTTCCCACCGCCGTAAAGTCCCTCCTCGCCCAAAAAGCGGAGCACGACTTCGCCGGTGTCCCCTGCGGAATCATGGACCAATTCGCCTCCGCCTTTGGCACCAAGGACCAACTCATCCTCATCGACTGCCGCACCGGCGAACCCGAAATGGTTCCCTTCTCCGACCCCACACTCTCTATCATCGTCGCCAACACCAACGTCTCCCATGACCTCTCTGATGGCGAATACGGCGCCCGCCGCAAGGATACCGAGGACGGCCTTACCCTCATCGGAAAATCCAGCTGGCGCGACGTCACCATGGATGATCTCTACGCCAGGCAAGCCGAAATGGGCGACCGCATCTTCCGCCGCTCCCGCCACATCGTCACCGAAATCGCACGCACCATTGAAGCGGTCAAGGCTTTCAAAAGCGGAGATTTCTCCAACATCGGCACCCTCATGGAAGGCTCCCACCGCTCCCTGCGCGATGACTTCGAGGTCTCGTGCGATGAACTCGACCTCATGGTTGCCCTTGCTCAAGAGATCGGCTTCGAAGGCGGTGTCCTCGGCGCCCGCATGACCGGCGGAGGATTCGGAGGCTCCTCTGTCACCCTCTGCCGCACCGCCGACGTCGAAAACATCGCCGCCCAAATGCAAGAGCGCTACCTCGCCCAAACCGGCATCACCCCCCTCCTCTTCGCCACCCGCCCCGGCATCGGAGCCCACCTCTTGTAACACGGGCGTCCCGCCTGTCAGCAGAACCCAAGTCCCCTTGGCCAAAGGCCTAACTCATACCAACCCAGCCCAGCGCAACGCGCGAGATTTTTGCTACTCGGAAACGACTTTCGAATCCATTTCAACCTTTTCCTGATCTGCACCTGTCGGCTTCTCGGGAGGAGCCGGCTTGGCAGCCCCGCCCTTGGGTTCGGCATCCCCCTTCTTTTTTGGAGGCTTGGGAAAGGTAACCTTCCCTTTGTCATCGATAAAAACGTATTTCATTTCCAGCGTCTTCATTGTGGACCGATCCGGCTTCTTCGTCTCAGGATTGACCTCAACCTGAACGACCATGATCTCCCAAGGCCCTCCTTCTCCTCGAGTCAGTTTTGCGGAATGCACCTTATTACCACCCTTCTTCCAGCCGTATTTCTCAAACACCGCCGCATAGGCCACTTCAAAAATACCCAGCTTCCTCGCGATTGCCGTGTAGTAGGAATCAGGATCGGAATACTCTGCAATGGGCTTCACCCCCGTAATTTTCGTTTTATACTTCTTTTCAAAGAACTCCACACTCTCGCCACGAGAAATCGAGGTGAGGAGAACGACGGAGAGAATAACGGAGCCAAGGCACTTCCCTGCTTGGCTTGATTTGAACTTAATTTTCTTCATGACTCGTAAAGGCTCGCGATGCTGCGTGAAGTTTTTGTACGCTCCCGATGAAAAAGTCATGAATACCAAGGCCCTGATTCGCCCCTGACATTTTATCATTAAAGGCCTCTCCAGCCTAAGGCTTCAACAAAACCTTCAAAAGCCCCTCTTTCCCCTCGCGCGACCTCCGAAAATAATCAGCCCCCTCCTCCAGCGAAGCCACTGCCGAAATGAGAGGCTTCACTTGAATCTCCCCGCTCGCAATCGCCTCCAGCGCCTCCGTGCATTCCCCCGCCGCCGCACAAGATCCCAAGAGCGAGATCTCCCGCGTCACCACCCCT
>CAJXVQ010000369.1 GCA_913060685.1 uncultured Verrucomicrobiales bacterium | reverse complement strand
CCTCGGTCTCGTGGGCTCGGAGATGTGTATAAGAGACAGCTTCTATGCCTCGATGGCGACTTTTGTGGACTTGATTCTGGGAGTGGCGATTGCCTGGGTCATTGTGAGGAGCACCATTCGGGGGCGTGCGTTCCTTGATGCTCTGGTAATGCTTCCGCTGGCGGTGCCGGGCTTGGTCCTTGCTTTTGGTTATTTAGCGCTCTCGCAGAAGGGGGAGCATTTCTACTTCCTGGTGCAGGGAGCCGCGCAGAATCCCACCTGGCTTTTGGTGGTGGCTTATGCGGTCCGACGATTGCCGTATGTCGTTCGTTCGGCGGTAGCAGGACTACAGCAGAGCAATATTGCCTTGGAAGAAGCCGCTCGTTCACTCGGGGCCACCCCGGCCCGGACGCTGAGGAGGGTTTCACTTCCTCTTCTGGGACCCAACCTCATCGCCGGCGGTATTCTCGCGTTTGCCTTCGCGATGCTGGAAGTGAGCGATAGTCTCATTCTGGCTCAGCAGTCCGAGCACTTCCCGATTACCAAGGCGATTTACTCGCTCCTCGGGATGCTCGGGAATGGCTACGAATTGGCGTCCGCACTCGGTGTGTGGGCCATGGTCTTTCTCGGGATCTCCATCATCGGAGCGGTCATCCTGGGAGGGAAAAAGGGTGGCTTGTTCCGAATGTAGGATTAGCGAATCGTCGCCCGACCGATGATTTCGCCGGACGCAGGTGAGGCGATGTCAAACTCGGTGTGTTCCTCAAACTTCCGCTTGCGGTAGCCGAGAGCGACCTCACCTGTGCCGATGTGGGAAGCAACCGAGGTGATGATACCTGCTTCCTTGCCGTCGAGCATGAGCTTTGAGCAAGTCGGGATGAGGGGCTTGTCGAGGGCGAGTTTTACGAGATGCCGGTTCGTTTTCCCAGCTCTCTTCATGCGTGAAATGACTTCCTGACCGGTGTAGCAACCTTTGGTGTATGAGATTGCCAACTGCTCTATGCCAGCTTCGGGAGGGAGGATGCCGGGGAAGAGTTCGGTGGGCCAGCGGGGGATGCCATCAAGAATTCGGCGGGTCTCGTTTGGCACCGTTTGGTAAGCGGTTTCATCCATGCTTTCGTCGATGAGCTCGACATCGTCCGCGATGAGATATTTATCGAGGCGTGCGAGGAGTTCTTCCACCAGGTCGATGGGGCCTTCCACGATAAAGTCCTGATTTTCGCGGTGGATCTGGACAAAGAATTGAAGCTTTCCCTTGGCATCGAGAAGGCAGGCGCTGACGATGCGACCGTCTTCGGTGAGGCGAACGTCGTTGCTGACCTGTCCATTGAGGTAGCGTTCGGCGTCGGGTCCCTTGACGCGAATGCGGCTGCAGGAGATTTCGACATCGTCCTCAAGATCGAGGTCGCTACTTTGGTGTTGGCGAACGGTCGCGGAGAAGTCCTCGGTGGCATCGCGCATTTCTGCTTCGAAAAGGCGGGCCCAGGTGAGGTGATTCAAGTCAGCGGTAATCCCGCTCGAGTCGGCCAGTTGAATGGCATAGTTGGTATCCTTGGCCATGTTCTCGGTTGAGAAATGGGGCGTGAAGTCGTTCTCGAGGAGGGAGGGGATTTTCATGCCCATCACCGGGGCATAACAGCCGTTGAGCTTCGCGGCCTCGTGCCATGCCCGGGGATCGACTCCGTGACGGCGGGAGATTTCGAGGGCCTCGGTCAGAGCTTGCACGGCGCAAGCTGTCGCGAGATTCGTGGTGATTTTAACGACCGTGGCGGCGGGTGGGAGCCCCAGGTAGACGATTTCACGGGACGTGATCTCAAGGAATGCGCGGCACTTTTCGAGGAGTTCGGGGTTACCCGCTACGTAGTAAACGAGGGTTCCTCCGGCAGCCGCATCCCGGGAGCCGGTGAAAGGGGCATCAAGAAATCCGCAACCAATCTCACGACACTGTCGATCCAACCAGATCGTGGTGTCGGGATCGATGGTGGCGTGATTGACGAAAACCTTGGAGTCATCGAGCTGGTTCTTGATTTTATTGAAAACCTCCCGCACGGCGACGTCGTCCCGCAGATACGAGACGATGATGTCGGCATCGGCGGTGGCAGCGACCGGGTCATCGACCGTATCGGGTCGATTCTTCGGTGTGCGATTCCAGGTTTTGAGGGGATGTCCGGCGGCGACAATCTGGTCAGCGCTGCGGGACCCGATGATTCCAAGTCCAAGGAGGAGGGTCATGAGTGAATGCTTTTATTTGCGGGCGAGGGCGACCAGCTCGGCGGAGACTTTGGTCACTTCTTTGACTTGTTCCGCAGTCGGCTTGGCATTTTCTTCAAGGACCATGGCGTTGCGAAGTCCCTGAAGGAGCTCTCGCATCTTGATGAATTCCGGGAGGCTGCTGATGGACGGATTGAGTGAGCCTATGGATTCCGCGTAGTAGTCCGCCACATCTTCGCGAAAGAGGGTGAGGGCGCGTTCCGGAGTGTATTTTTTATCGACAGCCAAGGCGGCTGAATCGAGTGCCTGGAGCCATCCGCCGAGCGAAATGAGATGGGAAAGATCGGGGTCTTTTAGTTTTACGAGTTCGAGTTCGACGTCCCGTTGGGTTGCCGCAAGTGCTTGTTTGAGTTTGTCGAGGTCCTTGGCCTTGGCGTGTTCGAGCAAAGCCGCGCCATGTTTTTGAACGCGATCGCCGGCTGCAAGGGATTTGGCGTATTGGTTGATGTAGGTCGTGATTTTGGGAACGTCATCTGAATTCCCGGTCTGGACAGCGATAAATCCATTGGCAATGAGAGTCCCGAGCCGCAAAGCGAGGCGATTTTTTTTGGTGGTCCGTTGCTCGTGTATCTCTAGGTGCTTGGGGTCGTAGGCGAGCGGTGCGATCTTATCGAGCTCATTGAAAACCTTGGCGATGGAAGGCACCGTATAATCATTCAGGGCGCTTTCGGAGCGAAAGACCTCGTCATCAAGGAGGTCTTCGGGGATTTTGGGCTTGTCTTGGGCATGCCCAAAATGGGTGCACAAGAGGACAAGGAACGGGAGGCACACTTTCATGAGTGGAGTATCCCACAGGAAGGCACGCGGTGCGATTGAAATTTCCATGGACTGGAACTTGACATGGCGTCCTGAATCCCTAAGTTCCCGCTCCGCTCAAGCGGGAATGTCCTATGGCCAACAATAAGTCTGCAGAAAAGAGAGTGCGTCAAATCGAAAAACGCACCGAGAGAAACCGTGCTGCCAAGAGCCGCATCAAGACCCTTCAAAAGAAGGCCGTTACCGCTGCCGATGAAGGCAAAAATGACGAAGCCATGAAGGCTTATCAGGAATTCACTTCTGCTGTGGATAAAGCCGCAAAGAACAATATTTTCCAGAAGAACAAAGCTGCGAACTTGAAAAGCCGCACCAATAAGGCTATCAAGCCTGCCTAATCGTTCTCCAAGTCACCATTTTAGATCGGGCCGTGGGGATTTTTTCCTCATGGCTCTTTTTGTTTCTAATTTTTCTATTCCCCAAAGTAATGTCTGACACCACTCAGCAAGATCGCCTCGCGAAAGCGCGCGAGATCGCCAATAACCCTGTCGCCTATAAAGTTTGCGAAGGCTGTGATTCGATTGTCACCGCTGAGGTGGTGATTTGTCCCAATTGCCATGGCTATCGCTTCGACGGTGACCCGGCCAGAGTGGTGGACCAAGCCGTAGAACTAGGCACCCGTGAGCAACGCAGCGTGACTGCCGAGGATTTGACCTAGTCGGGTTGATTCTCTTTTTTGCCATGATGAGGTCCTTTTTTCTTAAGGAGCTGGTGAATGGTTGACAGCCACGAAATAGCCGCCCTACTTACGAAGGGCGGCCAGATGCTAGAAAGGAAACTGATGAGATCTAAAGCTAGCTTACGTTGACTGCTTCGGCTCCGGTTTCTCCGGTGCGGATACGGATGGCCTGTTCGACAGGCGAGATAAAGACCTTGCCATCACCGATCTTACCGGTGTTGGAGCTCTTGACGATGGCTTCGGCGACTTTTTGGGCGTCCTCGTCATTGACGACGATCTCGATTTTAACCTTGGGAAGGAAATCAACGGTATACTCGGATCCGCGATAGATCTCAGTGTGGCCCTTTTGACGACCAAAGCCCTTGACCTCGGTCACAGTCATTCCTTGTACGTCCACTTCTGCCAAGGCTTCCTTGACTTCCTCGAGTTTGAACGGCTTGATGATAGCTTCAATTTTTTTCATGGTCTTCAGTAACAATTGCGTTGAATGGGTTTCAGCATGGGGCGTGCCACATTCATTTTTAATCCGGTTTAGTTTATGAGTCAGCGAAATTCGATCATTTTCTCGGGAGGGAGACGTCGAATATCCGGGACCTGGCAATTGTCGGCGGGAAATCCTACCACCAAAAGAAGAAAGGGCTTCTCGGTTGAAGGGCGTCCCAAAATTTCGTTGAGAAACTTCATGGGGCTTGGGGTGTGGGTCAAGGTAGCGAGCCCGGCGTGGTGCAGGGCGGCAATCAGAAACCCGGTGGCAAGGCCGGCCGACTCTTTGGGGTAATAAGTTTTCGATTTGGTTCCGTCCTCGCGGGTGACCTCGGATTTTTGGAAGATCGCGATGAGAGCCGGAGCGGTTTCGAGAAAGGGCTTTCGGGCATCGGTCCCGATGGGAGCCAGGGCATCGAGCCATTCGTCGGGCGCACGCGATGCATAGAATTCGCGTTCTTCCTCCTCAGCCGCAATGCGGATGGTTTTCTTGAGAAGAGGGTCTTGAACGACCGAGAAGTGCCAAGGTTGCAAGTTCGCTCCATTCGGGGCTGTGACCGCAGCTTCCAGACATGCTTCCAAGACGCCGCATGGAATTGGGCGGTCACTGAAATCACGAACGCTTCGGCGCGTGACCATCTCTTCCTTAAACCCGGCTGCGCGCGCGAGCATTTCGCTTTCAGGATGCTCCTGAAAGTTCAACGTGACCTTGGGCATATCCAGTGAGGATATTTTACCAGCAGCAGCAAGAGCTGAGGAGAGAAGCTGCGGCGAGAGCGATTGAGGTAATGATGATGCGTGTCATGGTGGTGGTTGTTTAAAGATTGGGACGGATGATGGCGAGAGGGTTTTTTGATTCTGGCGAGAGCTTAGAGCTCAAGGTCGACATAGTGTCGTCTTGAGAGAATGAGGTGTCGTTTCATGGCGGCTGCGGCTTCCTCCGACTTGCTTTCTGAAATTGCGGTGAAGATCTCGTGGTGGGTGGTAATCACACTTTGATACCATTCACTGTCACCACGGTTGACGTTGGCGTATTCGATGGATCTTTTTTCCAAGGCGCTCAAGACAGTGGCGTAAAGATTGTGTTTGGAGCCGGCCGCGATGGCGAGGTGAAAGGCGATATCGGCCTCACTGAAGCGTTTCCGGTCGCCACGGGAATTCTCCATCTTATCGATGGCTCTCTGCATGATCTCGATGATTTTCTCTCCCGCATGGATGGCCGCAAGGCGGGCGCATTCGGTTTCCAGCAGGATGCGGAAGTCCATGAGCTCGAGGTAAGAGTCATCGTTGCTGAGAACCGAGTAGGTTTCGACGGCTCCGGCGAGAGTTTCGAGGCTGGGATCGGCAATGTAGGATCCTGATCCCTTCAGGGTTCGCAGGAGGCCACGACCCCGGAGTTGCTGAATGGCTTCGCGGATCACGGTCCGGCTTACGTCGAAACGTGCGCAGAGTTTTTCTTCGGAGGGAAGGCGTTCTCCGGGCGTGAGATTTCCTTGCATGATCTCTCGTTCGAGATCCTTGATGATGGTGGAACTTCTTTGCGCCATTCAATTAAAAGCCGCTGCCTTTGGTGAGAGTTTGCAGGCGCATGATGTAGTAGTCAGCAGTAAGATAGAGAGTGGATCCATCATCGCCCCAAGCGCAGTTTGCGGTGCGGTGTCCGGTCAGGATTCGTCCAAGGAGTTTTCCTTGTGGGTTGATCACCATGACTCCACCAGGGCCGGTGCACCAGACATTGCCTTTGGTGTCCGTCTTGAGCCCATCTGGCAGACCTTTGTCCGTTTTGGCGAGTTCCGTGGCATCGTAGAATAATTTGCCTTTGCCGACATTCCCCTGATCGTCCACCGGATATGACATGACCCAGGCTTCTTCGCCGTGGGATTGTGCGACGAAAAGGGTCTTGCCATCATGAGAGAGGGTGACTCCATTGGGTCGTTTCAGATCCGGAACTGCCATCGAAATGGTGCCGTTTAGGTTGATGCGATAGACTCCAAAGACTTGGGTTTCACGGCGTGGGTCGTTTTCCTTCCCCGGGAGTCCATAAGGTGGGTCGGTGAAGAAGATAAGGCCGGATGAATGGACGCAGAGATCGTTTGGGGAGTTGAATCGTTTTCCCTCGAATTTGTCGGCAAGGGTGATCTTGCCCCCCGATTCTTTGGTGATCATGGAGACCCGACGGTCCCCGTGTTCGCAGAAAAGAAGGCGCCCCTGATTGTCAAAGGTAAGACCGTTGGAGCCGGGTTCGCCACCGTAGTCGCCCACACCGGTATAGCCCGATGGCTTGAGGAAGACCGAGAGTCCGTCCTTCATCGACCATTGGAAAACGGTGTTTTCAGGAACATCAGAAAAGAGGAGTCGCTTGTTTGCTTTGTCCCACACCGGACCTTCCGACCAAGTGAAGCCAGAAGCAATGACTTCAATTTTGCTTTCCGGGGCGATGAGTTGATCGAGGCTCGGGTCGAAGCGTTCGATGGATCCGGTCGTTGGAAACGGCGCCTGTTGTGCCTCTGCAAGGCAGCAAGTCAGAGCCGTGAAAAAGAGAATTTTCATAAGGAGTTTGTTACCTTCTACGAGAGGATTTGTCGAAGACTCTCTTTAGGATATAAAATGGTTTAAGCCAAGAGAGGCCACTGGTGATGGTCGTCGTTTCTAATTCGTCACTTGGGGGTCTGTCTCTTATACACATCTCCGAGCCCACGAGACCGAGGCTGATCTCG
>CAJXVQ010000368.1 GCA_913060685.1 uncultured Verrucomicrobiales bacterium | reverse complement strand
TACACAGAGTAGATCGTCGGCAGCGTCAGATGTGTATAAGAGACAGCTCTTGGCCAAGCGTGTCATTGATTCCGGGCAGACCTATTCGGTCTTCGATCTGGCCAAGGTGCTTTTGCAAAGCCGGGATCGTTTCCGGGTCACTTTTGATTCTCCTGAAAAGAAGTTTTACCGTTGTCGCGAAGACCAGTCCATCTGGCTCACCCGTGATGAAGCCCTCCGCCATCTCTGGCGTGGCGACTGGACCGGGAAGTATTATGAAGAGGTGAAGGTGGAGGGAGAAGCTCCCAAGGGAAGTTTTTCTTCGGTCGCCCGGTGTGGCCTGAGTAATGAACTCCTTGGACCGCCCAACTACCATGGCTATCAGGAAAAACTGAACGCTCTGCATCGCGAGCGTTTTTCCAACATGTCGCTCGATGCCTACAAGGCCAAGGTCCGGATGGAGCATGGTGAGGAAGCGGTCGAAGCATGGCTCGAGAGCATGAAGACGGTCACGAAGTGGAAGGTCGCCGAGCCAAAAAGCGAGGAACCTGAAGCCAAGGAGGAGGTCTCCGTGGAGAAGCCTGCTGAAGAGTCGCCTGCCGAAGCTTCCGCCGAAAAAGCGGAAGCAGAGGCTCCTGTCACCGAAGAAGTCGCAATTGAAGCCGAAGCTCCGGCAGTTGGGTCTGAAGAAGTCGCAGTTGAAGAACCAGTTGCCGAGCCTGAAGCCATTCCCGAAGCTGAAGAGGTTGCCCCGGCCGAAGAAGCCGTGACAGAGGAAGAAGCGCCGGCCGAGGAAACTCCGGTCGAATTATTTGACGATGCCCGCGCAGTGGAGCGTCACTTTGCCGAGAAGAATTTCGAGGGGGCATTTGAGGAAACAAACCGTGCCTGGGTGATCGGTGATATCCGCGGGAATCTCCTCTCGCCAGGATTGCTGACGCTCCTTAAACGTGGTGTCGCCGAAGAAAAGCGCTATCCCGCAAAGCTCATGCCTTTGGTCTGCCGACAGCTTTCGGGTCGTCACGTGGCAGTCTTCAAGTGGAATAAGAAACTCAAGGTGGGGCCGTCACGTCCGCATGCCGTTCCCGACAGCACTCCGCTCGCCGAACGTCCAAGAGCCATCATTGATCATCTCAGCAAGCATTCCGGTGTCGCTCTGAAGGAGTTTTGGGAGGCCGTCATGCCGAAAGAGGTCACTGCCGAGCAAAAGCATGAATGGTTGCAGGACTTCCAGTGGCTTTTGAGTCAGGGGCACATTATTTTGCTCGCGGATACCACGATTCATATCGCCAAGAAAGGTGATGGTGACAATCCGCCTCAAAAGAAAGCGTCGAAAAAGTCGAAACGTGCTCCCAAGGAAAGGACTCCGGCTGCGAAGTCAGAGCCTGCACAACCTGAAGAAGCTCCCGTAACTGAAGAACCCAAGGCCGCCGATACTCCGGAAGTGAAGGAATCTCCTGCTGCGGAAAGCAGCCCGGAACCCGAGCCCGAAGTGAAGGAATCTCCTGCTGCGGAAAGCAGCCCGGAGCCCGAAGCGAAGGTCGACGAGGATCCTCAAACAGCCTGATCGGCACTCCTCATCAGGACGTCATTGATCTCCACACCCTCGGGTGAGGTGAGAATGTGCACGGCGGTGTCGGCGATTGCCTCCGGAGTCAACATCTCGATGTTGGCCCGGGTGTCGGCGAGTTCCTCCTCGCGACCGGCGAAGTATTTGTCGAGCAGCGGGGTGTCTACGAACCCGGGTGAGAGACAGGAGATTCGGGTTTTGTTGCCGATCGTCTTGAGTTCGGCACGGAGGGCTTCCGAGACCGCGCGGACCGCGAACTTCGTACTCGCGTAAAATCCTCCGGTCGGTGGAACCCGGTGCCCGGACATCGAGGAGAGATTGAGAATGTGTCCTCCCTTGTCCGGGAAAAGCGGAAGGGCCAGCTGGCTGCACATTCCGAGAGCGTGGACATTCACCCGCCACATTTCCTCCCAGTGTGTGGGGTCGCCATCACAGAGGCGGGAGAGGTAGGCCAGTCCGGCGGAGTTGACGAGGATGTCGAGCTTCTCAAGACCGGCGAAGGCCAATTTGATTTCCTCTGGTTTCAACAGGTCGCAGGGGAGGGGGATGACCTTCGCTGGAAGGCTTTCGATGGAGCGACAGAGCCCGATGACGGTCATTCCTTCGCGAAGCAGAGCTTCGGCAATGGCTTTTCCAATCCCCGAGGAGGCTCCGGTAACAAGGGCGGTTTTCATGAATCGGTGTCTTCGAGAGCCGCCCGGAAGACATTTGCGGCGGATTCGGCCTTTTCGGCATTATTATCGATGGCAAATCCTTCGAACTTTTCGGCCGCCGGAGTTTGTCCGGGCTCCGTCTTGATCGGGACAAAATCGAGATCATCAAGGGAGATGGTGGGATTTGCGGGGGGTGTCGGAGCCGGAGCCGGCGCAGGTGAGGTTGGAACCGGAATTGGGATGATCGGTTGCGGAGGCTCGGGCTGGGGTATGTTTCCGATGGCCTCGATGACGATTTTCTCCTGCTTCTTCAGCTCGTCTTTCAAGGTGGATTTGGTGGATTTAAGAAAGCCGGCCATTTCCTCGCGGCGTTCCCGGTCGACCCTTGTGAGGGCTTCGAGTTCACCCTGATGCTTCAGAAAGCGGGCCTCCGAGGAGCGTAAAGTTGCAATTTCGGTCATCAGGGCGGAGTTCTTCGATTTGAGAATGGCGATTTTTTCGTCCGTCAGTTTCTCATTGGCCCGGCCGGCGGTGCGGGCGAGGAATCCCTTGATCACCGAAAAAAGGCCGGTGAAAAGGACGCCCGCCAGAAAGCCGATGAGAGAGGGGACAAGGGCGGGGCTATCTAAAAATTCAGTCATGGGATGAGGGTTGTCTCTTGCGGTTGGGTGATAAAGTGCAATTCTAACACCGAGAGGGCACTCGACGATTCTGTGAGTGCATCTCTCCAAAATCAAACCCAATTAGACTATGGCCCATACTCTTCCTGAACTCGGATATTCCCACGACGCCCTTGAACCCTACATCGACAAGGCCACCATGGAAATTCACCACGGTAAGCATCACAATGCCTACGTGACCAATTTGAACGCGGCGCTCGAAGGTCATCCGGACCTTGCCGGTCTTTCCCTAGAGGAACTCCAAAGCAAGATCTCCGGAATCGCTCCGCTTCGTAACAATGGTGGTGGTCATTTCAACCACAGCCTTTTCTGGAAAGTGCTCACTCCCGGCGGTGCCAGCGCCCCCACGGGTGACCTTGCCGCCGCGATCGATTCCGCTTTTGGTTCTTTCGACGCCTTTAAAGAGGAGTTCGCCAAGGCCGGTGCCACTCGGTTTGGTTCCGGTTGGGCATGGCTCGGCCTGAAGTCCGACGGGACGTTGGGCGTTTGCTCCACTCCAAACCAGGACAACCCTCTCATGGGTGAGGCTGCTGGAACTTGCGGATGCACGCCGATCCTCGGACTCGATGTCTGGGAGCACGCCTACTACCTGAACTACCAGAATCGCCGCCCCGACTACATCGCAGCCTTCTGGAATGTCGTGAACTGGGACGTCGTCGCTGAACTCTTCGCGGCTGCGAAGTAAGCGTTCGGATTACTTTTTGACTAAAGCGCGGAGCTCCTTGGGGACTTCGCGCTTTTTCTTTTCAAGGGTTTCGATCATGCGTGCCGCCACCGTGCTGACCGTTTTGATTTTGTCGCGACGGGGGATAATGTCCTTTTTATCGGAGTCAATGAAGCGGATGATCTGGTAGTTCCACGCGGGTTCTTTGAATTCCTTGAGAACCCTGGTGTCATCACCCTTGGCGTTATTAAAGATGGCGACAGGCTCGAAGTGGTTTTCGATCAGTTTGACGAGGCCGGGATGTGAGAGAACTTTGGACCCAAAGATCTGGCAGCCACTTCATCCGGGCACTTCTTGAAAGAGGAGAAAGACGGGTTTGCCTGATTTCTTGGACGCTTCAAGCGACGCCGGGAGGTCGCGCGACCATTTCACGGTGCCGAGCTCAACCCGTTGCTTGGGTTCGCCATGGCAGCTGGCGACCAGCAGGGTGAGGAAAAGTAGGATTTTCATGAAGTTAGGAGTCCGGGTGGAGGGAGCTATTCCCGGTAAGTGAACTTTACGAACCGCTTCAAGGGTGTTTAATCACCTTAATGAAACGTCTTCTACTCACTCTTGTCGCTTCAATGGGCCCCTGTTTTGCCGAACTTCCCCAGATGTCGGACAAGACCGAATGGCTGGGATATTTCGTAGGTTGGGAGAGCCGATCTTCTGATTTTGGAATCGGGGCTGATGGCGAGGCCCTCCTTCATCCCAAAAAGAGCGGCAAAAGAGGCGGTCACAAGGAGATCAGCATTCGCTACGTGATCGAAGAGGAGATCAAAGGAAAGTGGGTGCGCCGACAGTTTCTCGAAAAGGATGGTGTTACGAGTAAGAATGAAAAGGGTCTCGATCCGAAGAAGCCGGTTGTCCTGGTCACTACGGTGACCGGCGGGACGAGCGTCGAATGGACCCACATGGTCGTCCGCGGGAAGATCAATGTCATGCCCAGGCTGTTGGAGAAGAAAACGGAGAACAAGATTCGCGTCGGAATGGAGTTCGCTTTGCCAAGACTTTATCGCTTTCAGGAAGAGCCGACTGCCCGTGAGCTCAAGAAAAAGGTCGGCGGTGACTACCTCAAGGCCGTTCGGCTGAAGGATAAGAAGGGTGTCCGGGTGAAGTTTCACGAGACCAAAGACATCACCAGCGAAGATTATTTAGCGGATGGTGCGAGTGAACTCGAAGTCGAATCCGATGGCATTCTCGGCAACAAGTTTACGATGGAACTTGGTGGTGCCAAGACCGGCCGGATCGATGTGAAGACCAAAGGCCCTCTCTACAATTCCTTTAAGATGACCTGGATGGCCGACATGGAAAAGCTGGGTGAGAAGGATTGCTTCATCTCCTTCGCGGTGGAGTAAGCTTCAGGACTTTTTGCAGGTGGATCGCGGTGAGCGCGCCCATCGATTCGCACGCTTCAAAGGCGTGTGAGCCATAGCGTTCGACCATAAAGTCGCGCAAGGCCACCACGTGTTCATGCGGGGCCAGCTTGGTGCGGTTCATCACGGTCAGGACCGCCTTGAGCCGGTTCCTCTCCACCTTGGCCCGGCGGGACATTTGTAGATGCTCCTCGGCGCGATACTGGAGAATTGTTTGATCATTCAGGTGCGTGCGCACCAGATCCTCGACCGGCTTGTTGTCGGGAAACATGTGGGCGCGATAAACCGGAAGGCGGCCTTCATAAGATTGCTGGTCAAAGTCGATCGGCCGCACCCGATACTGCACCTCCTCGAAGTCCGGGGTGATGTCGACGACATAGTTCACCGTCCTCATATCCCCGAGCAATCGCACGAAGCAGCGCTCGCCAAATTTCACGAATTCCTTGGCCACCCGGACGTGATTGAGGCCGGGTGAATCGAGGTAATCACGGATGAAAACGTCGCCCGGAACTCCGGCAATGTGCTCCTCAATCAGGGTGTTGCCATTGACGAGATAGTTGATTCGATTGGGAGAGAGAATGTGCTCCAGTTCCAGCCCGAAGAGGCGGGAGGCATCGGCATTTTTCACGTAATAGTAATCCGAGTTCCCGTTGAAGAGGTTGGTGATTCGGATTCGAAAGGGGCGCGAGTTTCCAAACTCCCCAAAATCAATGCGCTCCACTGTCAGGTGCTCGGCGAGACTCAGATCGCCGCCGATTTTGAGCATCGCGTAGATTTTGGTGAGCTTGGGCCGAAGTTCCGCCATAACCTCCGGGGGATACATCACCTCCAGCCACAGCGTTTCTTCGCCGGCCGGATTCTCGTAGGGGATCGATCCCGAGAAACGCAGGAGTTCGTCATAAACCAGCGGAACCTCCGAGAGGCGCCCGTAGTGCGCGAGATAATTGAGGAGGGAATCCGAGATCGGATAGAAGTTCTTGCGCCTTGAAATCACTCCAAGAGATTCCTAGGCATCTTCGTTGGGATCAATCCAGAAAAGTGAATTCATACCGTCCTTCTGGAATTTCTCCCAGTATCTCTTCTCGAGCGGCTCGGATTTTTTGCGCCGCACCTCGTCGCTCATCGCCAGGAATTCCTTTTCTCCCACCTGCCGGACCAGATCTCTCTCAGCCAGCCGGATCATTAATTCCTCCCAAAAGACGGCATTGCGAAGCTCCTCCAGACACTTGTTGAAAAACGAGGCCTCTTGAAATTTTTCACTGACCCGGTTCTTTCCCCGCTCGGTGTCATACTCGATGATTTCGGCCAGACGAGTGCTCTTTGCCGCCTCGAGCACCTTGTTTTCGATGCCCTCGAATCGTTCAAATCCGCTGCGATCTTCGCGTTCGGAATTCATATTTGCCATCTCCGTGGCAAGGCTGACCATCTCAACCAGAGTGGCCAATTCCTCGTCCGTAAACCGCAGATGCATCCTGAGCGCACAGAATCACTGAACTGATCTGCACACAAGCTCGTAAATCGCTTGATCTCTCCGGTGGTTTCCCCCTAACGTGGCGCCGCACGCAAGTGGCTGACGCGGGATTAGCTCAGTTGGTAGAGCGACTCGTTTACACCGAGTATGTCGGCGGTTCGAGTCCGTCATCCCGTACCACTTGATTCTATAGGGGTTGGAGCGTTTCGTACTTGGCGGTGTGAGCCATGTGCTGTCTTTCAGTGACTGACAGAGAGGTTTCACAAGAGGGCAGGGTCAGCCCGTCGAAATCCCCTCGGAGACGGCCGCATCCTGATCCTCGACGAACCCTGAAAGGCAGGTGCCTCAACAGCCAACGAAAGAACCGATGCCAGAAAAGATCTTGGCAACGCGGACTGGGAATCTACGTTCTTGAGCCATATAAACTCTGATAAAGTCTCCCGGTTCCAGTAAAATATGGCGTGGATCAGGGACTTTTCCTTTCCAAACACTGCCCACCGCCATGCCTGTCTCTTATACACATCTGACGCT
>CAJXVQ010000367.1 GCA_913060685.1 uncultured Verrucomicrobiales bacterium | reverse complement strand
GTCCACCGTGCAGCCTTCGAGGAAGTCGAAGGAGTCGTGGGCGACGATGAAGTGCGTTCCGTTAAGATCGATGATTTGATCACCTTCCTCGGGCACCCCGATTCTCATGGTGTAGGCGAGGCCGGCGCAGCCGCCCCGCTCGACGCCGAGGCGAAGTCCGGTGCCCTCGGGAGCATCCTTGGATGCGAGGAGAAGGGCGAGTTCGCTGGCAGCTTTTTCAGTGACGGTGATCATGTCTTTCGGGGAGAAGATAGGTTCGGAGTGGCGCTTATTCCAGTGTTCTTTTTTTTGAGTCGAGCGGTTTGGTCTTCTGGTTCAGGGAATGCTAACTTGTTTGATTTTGTGACGTTTGAGTTCCACTTCGACGTGATCAATGGAAAGCGGGGACTAATGGCGGTCGCCAAAAGAGGTTGGTTCCGGGTTAATCTCAGGCGAGGCCTTGCGGAAGTTGCTTGAATAGAATTTCCTAGGGCGTGGCCAGTCAAAACGAAATCCGAACCTCATGGAAAGCCCGTGCGAGCGGAACGCTGGGTGGGTGGCTGATTCGAGTGATCGGAATGACGCTGCGGCGGGAAGTGGCTGGTGATGTTAAGACGTTGAACGGGCATTCCGCGCCGATCATTCATGTGCTGTGGCATAACCAGATTTTTGCGTCACCTTATTTGTGGCGGAAGATGTATCCAAAGCGTGAGTGTGTTGTTTTGACCAGTGCGAGCAAGGATGGGGCGGTTTTGGCCTCGGCGGTGAAGGTTTTCAAGGTGGGGGCGGTGCATGGTTCGAGCAGTCGACGGGGAGCAGCGGCGATTGTGGCGTTGCGGCGGGCTGCCAAGGCGGGGAAGGATCTGGTCTTCACTCCGGACGGTCCCCGGGGACCTCGCTATCAGTTGCAGCCGGGGGTGGTGAAAATTGCTCAAACCACAGGACTTTTGATTGTGCCCATGCATATCGAGTATCTTTCGTGCTGGACGCTGAAGACGTGGGATCGTTTTCGGATTCCGAAGCCCTTCAGCAAGGTGAGAATTGCGCTCAGGGAGCCGATTACGGTTCCGCGTGAACTGGATGCGGAAGGCTTCGAGAAAGAGCGGCTTAGGCTTGAGAAATCTCTGTTGGAGGGTATTACCGATCACAAAGAAAATCATGGCAACGATCATTGACGGGAAAAAAGTAGCGGAGGAAGTCCTCGCCGAATGTGCGGGGGAAATTGCGGAGCTCAAGGAGGCCGGAATCACACCGGGATTGGCAGTTGTTTTAGTGGGAGAAGATCCGGCGAGCCAAGTTTATGTGAATTCGAAGGTGCGAAAATGCGCCGAGTTGGGGATTCATTCCGAGAAGATTGTCTTGTCGAAGGAGGCGACGCAGGAGGAGGTTCTGGAGACGGTGCAGCGGCTCAATGCGGACCCCGCGATTCATGGGATTTTGGTGCAGTCGCCGCCGCCGCCTCAGATTCATGAGGAGGAAATTGTGCGGGCGATTGAGCCGGCGAAGGATGTCGATGGATTTCACCCCGAGAATGTGGCCAAGTTGGCCTTGGAAGATTCGACTGGGTTTGTGCCCTGCACGCCGGCGGGCTGCATGCGGCTTTTGAAGGCCGCCGGAGTTGAGACCTCGGGCGCGGAAGCGGTCGTGGTGGGGCGGAGCATGATTGTGGGGAAACCGATGGCTCTTTTACTGATGGCGCGTGGGAGTGATGCCACGGTGACGGTTGCTCATTCCCGGACCAAGGATTTGGCGGCGGTGTGTCGTCGGGCCGATATCATCGTAGCTGCGGTGGGGATTGCGGAGTTTATTGGAGCTGACTTTGTGAAGGAGGGGGCGACGATTATCGATGTGGGGATTAACCGGGTGGAGGATGCCTCTGCCAAGCGGGGCTATCGACTTTGTGGGGATGTGGCTTTTGATGAGGTTTTGGAAAAAGCGGGAGCGGTTACGCCGGTGCCAGGCGGAGTGGGGCCAATGACGATCGCGATGCTGATGAAAAATACGATCAAGGCGGCGAAGGCGCTTGGGTGATCTGATTTTGGAGCGTAAAAGGCAGAGGCCTTTCCAGATCCGCCAAACGCAAAGGCGCAATGAAATTGTATTTTCACGGGGGCAATGCCCGGGAGGGCATTGGTCCATGAATGAAAAAAGCCGCATCCCAAAAGGATACGGCTTTTTGAAGTTTTGGGTTCCTTGGGCGGATTAGCGCTTGGAGAACTGGAAGCGTTTGCGGGCTCCGGGCTGGCCGGGCTTTTTGCGCTCACGAGCACGTGGGTCACGGCGGAGAAGGCCGGCAGCCTTCAGCACAGGACGAAGTTCGGGGTCGTGCTGGATCAACGCGCGGGAGATCGCGAGCTTGATGGCATCGGCCTGTCCGTTCATGCCGCCTCCATGGGAGACTGCTTTGACGTCGAACTTGTTCTTAAGGCTGGTGATCTCGAGAGGCTCGAGGAGTGTTCCTTGAAGAGTGAGGGTTGTCAGCACTTCTTCGAAGGGATCGTTATTGATAGTGATTTCTCCGGTTCCGGCAGTGATCCAGACGCGGGCAACGGCCTTCTTGCGACGTCCGGTTGCAGTAAAAGTTTCGCTCATGGTAATAAAATAATGAGTTGGGATTTAGAGAGAGACGGGCTTGGGCTCCTGGGCTTCGTGCGGGTGCTCTTCACCTGCATAGACCTTTAGCTTCTTCATCTGGGCGGCACCAAGCTTGCTCTTGGGGACCATGCCTTTGACGGCCCACTCGAGGATGAGTTCGGGACGGCGCTGGCGCACTTTGGAAGGAGTTTCAATGGTCTGACCGCCAACGTAACCGGAGTGACGTGCGTAGATCTTGTGCTGCTCCTTGCTCCCGGTGAAGCGGGCGTGCTCGGCATTGATGATGACGACGAAGTCACCGGTATCGATGTGAGGCGTAAAGATCGCCTTATGCTTTCCGCGAAGGAGACGGGCTGCCTCCACGGCGACTTTTCCGACGATCTGGTCCTTGGCATCAATGATGTGCCAAGTACGCTCGACGTCAGCTGGTTTTGCTGAAAACGTTTTCATTGTTTTTCTGGGTTCCGTTGGGCCCACCGGTGAATCCGGTGTGCTTTAAGGGGCGCGCAAGCTAGGAAGGGTATCCTGAGGTGTCAACGCAATTATGAGGGGTTTGGGAAAAGCCGGACTTGCGAAATGTCCGCGGAGCGGTCAGAACCTGCTCCGTGCGGGATCTCCTCAAACAACCTCTCTGGAATATCCGGTCGATGGGACGGCCTATGCCGGATTCGATTCATGCCTGCGCGGTTTCGCTGCCGACCTGGGATTCGGTGATCGGTTATGAGGAGGGGCGGGACCGGGTGATGAAGAAGCTGGAGGCCGGATATCCGCGCTTTTTTCTGCATCCTCTGGTGAAGCGACTTTTTGCGAAGGCGACCGAGGAGATCGCCGAGACCGGGAAACGGGCGATTGTTTTTCCGCACAAGCGGGCCGCTCAAGGAGCGCAACGATATGTGGAGCGGAAGCTGGCGGTGGCGACACGGATTGCCAGTTATGATGATGGGATGCAGGCGCTGATTGTCCCGGAGACCGCGATCGGGCTGGCGATGGAATATTGGCGGTTCACGGGCGAAATTATCAGCAGTCGGCAAGCGGAGGATCATTTAAACGAGCGCGAGCCGGAAGGGGGATCGACGGTGATTTTGAAGCAGCAACTCTCGGAGTATTCCGGGGCGGCGTTGGACGACCACTTTATCTACGAGAGCGGAATGGCTGGGATCTATGCGGCCTATCGTGCGGTGATGAATCTCTTTCCGAGCAAGAAGACCTTGCAACTGGAGTTTCCCTATGTGGATGCGCTCAAGGTGCAGGAGCGCTTTGGGAACGGAGTCGTTTTTCTTTACGATGCGGATGGCGAAGATCTGGATGCGGCGGTGCGGCGGATTCAGGAGGGGGAGTTTGCGGCGGTCTTTTGTGAGGTGCCGAGTAATCCTCTTTTGAGAACGGTGAATCTTCCAAGGATCGCAGAGGCTTGCCGGCAGGGCGGGGTGCCGCTGGTGGTGGACGATACGGTGGCGACTTCGATCAATCTTGAGGTGCTGCCATACGCTGATCTGGTAACGACGAGTTTGACGAAGTGGATCTCCGGGGCGGGGGATGTCATGGCGGGGATGGTCACTCTCAATGAAAATTCACCCTGGGCGAAGGAGTTTCGTTCTTTCCTGAGCGAGGATTCGAATGGCGGCTCGCGACTTTACACGGGGGATTGCCGGGTGCTGATCTCAAATATGAAGAGTTTTCGTCATCGGGTTGAGCGTTCCAATGAGAACGGAAACCTGGTGGCGGATTATCTGCACGAGCATCCGGCGGTCGGGCGCGTTTGGTATCCCAAATATAATACGCCGCACGAGTATCGGCTCATTCGACGTGAAAATGGCGGCTACGGCGGGTTGGTTTCTTTCACGCTGAAGCAGCCGCGGAAGATGCCCAAAGTTTATGATGCGCTGGAGCTTTGCAAGGGGCCGAGTCTCGGGACTGAGTTTACTCTCGCGACCCCCTACACGATGTTGGCCCACTATTTCGAGCTCGACTGGGCGGAGGCCTGCGGGGTTTCGCCAAACCTCTTGAGGCTTTCGGTCGGGATCGAGGAAGGCGAGGTGATTATCGGCGCTCTGGCCCGGGCTCTTGATCTCGCTTAGAGGAGGCCGTCGCGTTTGGCCTGCTTCCAGTAGGCGTATTCGGAGCGGTTAAATTCGACGTATTCCGGCGAGAGATCGGAGGCGTAGATCCGGTGGGTGGCCTCGCCGATGCCAAGATCGATGGTGATCTTGAATTCGGGTTTGTTGACGATGTTCCGGAGGACTTCCGGGTTGGTCTTACTTTGGAGACCACCTTCGCAGGCCCGCTTGGTGTCGTAGTAAATATCGATGAGCTCCTCACGGATGCTCGCGCCGGAGTAACCAACGGCGTGGATGAGTCTGCCCCAGTTTGGGTCTTCGCCATTCCAGGAGGCTTTGACGAGGGCTGAATTGGCGACCGCTTGGGCCACCTTTTTGGCATCGGAGGGATTGCGTGCGCCCTTGACCTCGAGGGTGACAAATTTAGTCACCCGCTCGCCATCACGGACGATGGCTTTGGCCAGTTTGTTCATTACAAATTGGAGGGCGTGGCTGAAATTTTGACAGTCCTTGGTTCCCCAGCGGATCGTTTTGTTTTTGGCGGCTCCATTGGCCATGAGAATGACAGAGTCATTGGTCGAGGTGTCGCCATCAATGGTGATGCGATTGAAGGTATTCTCGACAGATTCCTCGAGGGCTTTCTTGAGGCATTTCTTACTAATGTCAGCATCGGTGGTGACGTAGCAGAGCATGGTGGCCATGTTGGGATTGATCATGCCGGCTCCTTTGGCGCAGCCGCCAATGCGGATTCGCTGGTCTCCAAGTTTCACCGAGATGGCAAATTCCTTTTCGTGGGTGTCGCTGGTGATGATGGCCTTGGCAACATTCGGGCCTTTTTTGGGATCAAGCCCATCGATCAAATTTTGGTAATGCGGTTCAATGCGCATCATGGGCATGGGAAGGCCGATGACACCGGTTGAGCCGACGACCACTTCACGTTGGCGCAGCCCGAGAAGGCGGGCCGTTTCCTTCGCCATGTTCTTGGCGTCCTGCATTCCAATGGGTCCGGTGCAGGCGTTGGCGTTTCCGCTGTTGGTAATAATCGCTCTGGCGTTCTCAGCTCTGAGATGGCTCTGGGAGACCCGAACGGGTGCGGCCTTCACCCGGTTTTGGGTAAACATTCCGGCGCTTTGGCACTGACGGTCCGAGTAGATGAGGCAGAGGTCCAGGCGGTCGGAGTCGGGGTTTTTAATCCCACAAGAAACAGCACTCCCCAAAAAGCCTTTTGCGGCACACACGCCGCCTTTGATTCTGGTGTAGGGAAGATCCATCGGGAGAACGAGAGTGGGAGGAGTTAGAGGTTTTGCAACCCGTCAGTTGGTTTATTTCCCACCATGAGGTTGAAGCTTTGCACAGCCTGACCAGCAGCACCCTTGCCAAGGTTGTCCTCGGTGCTCTGTAAAATGAGGCGGTTGGTGCGTGAATCGTGGTGCCAACCGATATCGACGTAGTTGGTGCCGGTGACGTGCTTGGTGTCCGGTGACACTCCCACGCCCCGCAGTCGGACGAAGTGAGCCTTGGTGTAAGCCTGCTCCAAGGCCTCTCCGACTTTAGAGAAATCACCGGTGAGTTTGGCAAAGGTGGTGGTGCAGATTCCGGCGGTGACTGGAATGAGGTGCGGCACGAAAGAAATGATGACTTTCTCTCCCGCGGCTTTACCGAGTTCCTGCTCAATTTCAGAGAGGTGACGGTGGCGGGGCAGGCCGTAGGAGCGGACGCTTTCATTGACCTCGGCGAAGATGATGGACAGGTCTGCTTTTCGCCCGGCTCCGCTTACGCCGCTCATGGAGGAGACCGTGATCGAGCTGTGATCGATGAGACCCTCGGCCAGCAGCGGGATCAAGGGGAGCATGATGGACGTGGGATAGCACCCGGGCGAGGCCACAAGGCGGGCCGCTTTGATTTCAGATTCGTAAATCTCGGGGAGTCCGAAGACCGCCTCACTCAGGAGCTCGGGAGCGGGATGGGGCTGATCGTAGAAGTCGGCGTAAACGGCGGCGTCATCGAGTCGGAAATCGGCACTGAGGTCGATGACCTTGATGCCGAGGCTGAGAAGTTCCTTTGCGAAGGGGGCGGCCGCTCCGTGGGGGAGGGCGAGGAAGGCGACCTGGGCACCGGTATCCGCGACGGTCTTCATGTCGGGCTCGATGAAGCAGATTTCGGTCCCGGGATGTCCCTCGAAGCGAGGGAAGACCTCGGTCACTTTTTTGCCGGCATTGGCACGCGAGGTGATCGCGACGACCTCGGCATTTGGGTGGCAGAAAACGAGGCGGAGAAGCTCCAGGCCCTGTCTCTTATACACATCTCCGAGCCCACGAGACCGAGGCTGATCTC